>JAICEV010000051.1 GCA_025923975.1 Propionibacteriaceae bacterium | reverse complement strand
CGGAATGTGGCTTGCAGTGCGCGCCAACGTACGCGTCGCCGCGGCCGCCCGCAGTGAGGGTCGCGATCCCGCGATGAAGATTGCCTTCCGGACCGGTGCGCATGTCGGTATGGCCACCGTCGGACTGGGCCTGCTGGGCGCCTCCTTGGTCGTCCTACTCTTCCGCGGTGATGCCCCGACGATCCTTGAAGGCTTTGGCTTCGGGGCCGCCATGTTGGCAATGTTCATGCGTGTGGGCGGCGGCATCTTCACCAAGGCGGCCGATGTGGGCGCCGATCTGGTGGGCAAGGTCGAGCAGAACATTCCCGAGGATGACCCGCGTAACGCCGCGACGATTGCCGACAATGTCGGTGACAACGTCGGGGACTGCGCCGGTATGGCTGCCGATCTCTTCGAGTCCTACGCCGTCATGTTGGTCGCATCGCTGATCCTCGGCAAGGCCGCCTTCGGTGAGGCCGGCCTGGTGTTCCCGCTTATCGTGCCGGCGATTGGGGTCATCACCGCCATCATCGGCGTCTTCCTGACCCGGCCACGAGCAGGCGAGAACGGCCTCAGGACCATCAATCGCTCCTTCTATATCTCTGCCGCCATTTCCGCGGTGCTGGTGGCGATCGCCGCGTTCGCGTACCTGCCGTCCTCCTTCGCTGCACTCGGCATGCCGGACGTGGAGATCGGACCGATCGACGATCCGCGAATCGTCGCTATCGGCGCAGTGGTCATTGGCATCGTGCTTGCCGTTCTCATCCTCAGCCTGACCGGCTACTACACCGGCACCGAGGATCGCCCAGTCAACAATGTCGGCAAGACCTCGCTGACTGGCGCGGCGACCGTCGTGCTCGCCGGAATCTCGGTCGGGCTGGAGTCGGCGGTCTACACCGCGATTGTCATCGCGGCAGCTGTGTACGGCGCGTTCCTGCTCGGCGGCTCGGGAGTCGTCGGCCTGTTCGCTATCGCCCTTGCCGGCTGCGGGCTGCTCACCACCGTCGGTGTCATCGTGGCGATGGATACCTTCGGCCCGGTTTCCGACAATGCCCAAGGCATAGCGGAGATGTCGGGCGACGTACACGGCACCGGCGCCCAGGCACTAACCGAGCTGGACGCGGTTGGCAACACCACCAAGGCCATCACCAAAGGAATCGCGATTGCCACCGCCGTGCTGGCCGCGACCGCTCTCTTCGGCTCCTACACCGACTCCGTCCGTAGCGTGCTTGCCGAGGGCTACACCAGGTTCATTAATGAGGCCGTCGTATTCGCGCCGCAAACCCTTGTGGGTCTGATTCTTGGCGCCGCTGTGGTCTTCTTGTTCTCGGGCCTGGCCATCAGCGCAGTCGGTCGCGCCGCCGGCGCGGTGGTCTTCGAGGTACGCCGCCAGTTCCGCGAAATCCCCGGGATCATGGAGGGCACCGGCAAGCCGGAGTACGGCAAAGTCGTCGATATCTGCACCAAAGACTCACTCCGCGAACTCGCAACGCCAGGCCTGCTAGCCATCTGCGCCCCGATCGCCGTCGGATTCGGCCTCGGCGCCCCGGCATTGGCCGGCTACCTCGCAGGTGCCATTGCGGCTGGCACGTTGATGGCGGTCTTCCTGGCCAACTCAGGCGGCGCCTGGGACAACGCCAAGAAACTCGTCGAGGACGGACACCACGGCGGCAAGGGTTCCGTAGCCCATGCGGCCACGGTGATCGGCGACACCGTCGGCGATCCGTTCAAAGACACCGCAGGACCGGCGATCAACCCCCTCATTAAGGTCATGAACCTGGTGTCGCTGCTCATCGCCCCCGCAGTGGTCGCCATGTCGCCGCTCAGCACCACACCAAGCGCGGTGCGCTATGCCATCGCGGGAGTTGCGCTCGCCATCATCGTCGTCATGGTGACCATCAGCACCCGCCGTGAGGTGGCGATCGCCAGCGAGCCAGACCAGCCGCCGACTCCAGAGCTTGAGGCCGAGGAAAAGGTGCAGGTCCCGATTAAGCAAACCGAGACAAAGGTTGACAAACTAGCTAAATGAGCGACGCCGGTCGTTGGTGCCTGCCGGATCCCGCGCGCAAGGCACACTGGATTGCGATGAGCAGCAATTCCTACGGCGACGGTTCCACTCGCGGCTTCGACAAAGTGCCGCCCGATATCTATCAACCCGACCCAGAGCTTGCGGGATATCCGCCACCGCAACCACCAATTGGACCACTTGGCTACGGCCAGGCTGGGCCTGGCCAGCCGTACGGCCAGTTCGGCCCGTACGGATCGCCTGCCTATCCTCCGCCCGTGCCGGTCTCAACCAGTGCACTGCCACAGGTCCCTCGGGTCTACCAGCAGATGCTCCGCGGCCCGCAGTATCGCTGGTGGAAGCCGCTGCTCTGCCTGGTCCTGGTCTTACCGCTGGCCCTGATCATGATGGGCCTGGCTGTTGTGCCGGTGCTCATCGCCGGATTAATTAACGGAGCACCCGATCTCGTCGAGTACACGGTAAGAACAACCAGCGACATCGACAACCTCGGGCCCATCGGCTTCCTCTATTTGAATCTCACGCTCATCGTGCTGATCCCGGCCAGCGGGCTGTCCATCTGGATCGTGCACGGCATCCGGCCAGGGTTCCTGTCCTCAGTTGCAGGTCGAATCAGGTGGCGGTGGTTGCTGCGGTGCGTCGCGGTCATTCTCCCGCTTTGGGCGGTCTACACCCTGCTGGGTGTGATGGTCACACCATTCACCTCCCCCCGGCCGGATCACTGGGTGGCGCTGCTGGTTCTCGTGCTGCTCATGACGCCGCTGCAGGCAGCAGGGGAGGAGTACTTCTTCCGCGGCTGGATCATGCAGAACGTTGGTGCCTGGTTCGCCCGACCCATGGTCGGCCTGGTCGTCTCGATAGCTGTCTCAGCGGTCGTCTTCTCTGCGCTGCATCTCAGCCCGGACCCATGGGTGCTGGGCAGCATCGCCTGCCTCGCGGTGGCTTCCGGGCTGGCGGCATGGCGGACCGGTGGACTGGAGGCCGGTATCGCAATGCACGCAGTCAACAACATGCTGGCGCTGAGCATCCTGGTGATCTTCGGAGGTTGGTCTCAGGCATTCATCCGCACTGACACCACGGGTTCTCCGATGATGCTGCTGCTCGCGATAGCTGTGAACGGGATCGCGCTTGGGTTGATCTTCTGGCAGGCCAAACGTGCCGGGCTGCAGCCGTACTACGATCCGGCGGCTCGGCAGATGGGTCCGACCAGCGTCCCGCCGGCACCGGCGTACCCGCTCAGCCAGTACCCAGCGCCATAGCGGGAATTCATTCCGAAACGGTGACGTTCACGGCCGTAGTTGATTCTGGGCCGTAGAGTATGCGCGCCGGGGGGCGGCAACTGGTTGCTTGGATCGTAGCCGATCTGATGTTCTGTCGCGCGTTGATCAGATCGAAAGAGAAAGTGAGTATTCGGTGGCAGTGAAGGCAGGGGGCAGACGACTCGTGATCGTCGAGTCCCCGACCAAGGCGAACAAGATCGCGAGCTTTCTGGGCGACGGTTACGTCGTCGAGTCCAGCCGCGGTCACATTCGCGACCTCCCGACTGGCGCCGCCGAAGTTCCCGCTAAGTACAAAGGTGAGAAGTGGGCTCGTACCGGCGTGGACGTTGATAACGGCTTTGAGGCCCTTTACGTCGTCACTCCAGAGAAGCGGGCGACACTCCGTTCCCTGAAGGACGCCCTGGTAGGTGCCGACGAGCTGTTGCTCGCCACTGACGGTGACCGTGAGGGGGAGGCGATCGCCTGGCATCTGTTGCAGGAACTCAAGCCCAAGGTTCCGGCGAAACGCATGGTCTTCCACGAGATCACCCAGGCTGCCATCGCCGAGGCGGTCGCTAACCCGCGTGATCTTGACGAGGACTTGGTCGATGCCCAGGAGACCCGGCGGATTCTTGATCGTCTTTACGGCTATGAGGTCTCACCCGTGCTGTGGAAGAAGGTCATGCCGCGGTTGTCGGCCGGACGCGTGCAGTCGGTCGCGACCCGGCTGGTGGTTGATCGGGAGCGGGAACGTATCGCCTTCCGTAGCGCCTCGTACTGGGATCTGGACGCGATCTTGGATGCCGGGGCCGACGCTGAACCTCCACTTTTCCCAGCTCGACTGAGTCGGATTGGTGACCGGCGCGTTGCCCAAGGTCGCGATTTTGACAGCCGTGGTTCCTTGATCATCAAGGACCATGATCAGCTGCTGCGTCTGGACGAGGGCCAGGCGAAAGCCCTGGCAGACTCCCTGCGCTCGGCGACCTTCGCCGTGGACTCCGTCGAGTCGAAGCCCTACAGCCGACGCCCGTACCCGCCGTTCCGGACCACGACGCTGCAGCAGGAGGCCGGCCGCAAGCTCGGATTCACCGCACAGCGAACGATGTCGGTGGCTCAAGATCTGTACGAGGCGGGGTTCATCACCTATATGCGTACCGACTCGATCACGCTCTCCGGCAGTGCGATCGCTGCGGCCCGGCACCAGGTCCGACAGCTCTTTGGACCCGATTACCTGCCGGACCAGCCGCGGATCTACACCTCTAAGGTCAAGAACGCGCAGGAGGCGCACGAGGCAATCCGTCCCGCCGGCGAGACGTTCCTGACGCCTGCCCAAACCGGCCTGACCGGTGATCAGTTCCGGCTCTACGAGCTGATCTGGAAACGTACCATCGCTTCCCAGATGAAGGACGCCGAGGGCTTTTCGATCACGGTCAAGATCAACGCCCAGCCCAGCGATGGCGAGCTGTGTACCTTTGTTGCCTCCGGCCGGACGATCACTTTCTATGGCTTCCTCAAGGCTTACGTGGAATCGGTCGAGGAGATCGACGGTCACAGCGACGACGAGCAGACCCGGCTTCCGCGCCTGGAGGCCGGCCAGCCACTGCGGCCTGAGTCGGTGACAGCGTCAGGGCATGAGACCCGCCCACCGTCTCGCTACACCGAACCGTCGCTGGTAGCCAAGCTGGAAGAGCTGGAGATTGGCCGGCCGTCGACGTACGCGACGATCATCCGCACCATCACCGCGCGGGATTACGTGTTCAAGAAAGGCACCGCACTGGTGCCGACCTGGTTGGCTTTTGCGGTCACCCGGTTGCTCGAGGAACACTTCCCCAAGCTTGTGGACTATGCCTTCACCGCAGAAATGGAGGAGGTGCTAGACCAGATCGCCGATGGCCATGCAGAACGGCTCAGAGTCTTGACTGACTTCTATTTCGGCAGTGACGACCGTGAAGGGCTGCATCGGCTGGTTTCGGAGCTCGGTGAAATCGACGCTCGGAAGCTTTCGACGTTCGAGATCGTTGATCCGGACTTGCTCTCTACCGGCGCACCCAAGATTGTCGTTCGAGTTGGCCGCTATGGCACCTACGTAGAGGATGAGGACGGTCGCCGCGCCTGCGTAGCTGATGATCTTCCACCGGACGAGCTGACCGTCGATCTTGCTCGCGAGTTGCTGGCGAAGCCGGTGGGTGAGGAACGAGAGCTCGGACTGGATCCGGCGACCTCGCGCGTGATTATCGCCAAGAACGGCCGTTTCGGTCCCTATGTGACCGAGATCCTCGATGAGGATGCACCGAAAGGCGCCAAGCCCCGCACTGGATCGCTGTTCGCTTCGATGAGCATCGACGATGTCACTCTGGAGCAGGCGCTGCAATTGATGAGCCTGCCGAGGGTGGTGGGTCCCGACGTTGATGGTGTGGAGATCACTGCGCAGAACGGACGATACGGGCCCTACCTGAAGAAGGGCACGGATTCGCGCTCGTTGGAGAGCGAAGATCAGATCTTCTCGATCACACTCGAGGAAGCTCAGGCCATCTATGCCCAACCCAAGCAACGCGGTCGGGCAGCGGCCAAACCGCCACTCAAAGATCTCGGCGCCGACCCTGCCTCCGGGCGACCCATGATCATCAAGGAAGGCCGCTTCGGGGCCTATGTCACCGACGGCGAGATCAACGCGACCTTGCGGCGGGGGGACGATATCGAAACGATCACCAGCGAGCGCGCTGCTGAGCTGCTCGCCGAGAAGCGTGCGAAAGGGCCAGCACCCAAGAAGCGCCCAGCCAAGCGCCGGCAAGCGGCGGCCGCGACCAGCTCGTCTCCCAAGCCGGCAGCGAAGAAAGCGACGGCGAAGCAGGTACGCGCCAAAGCTGGCTGATGTCGCCGACCTGTCAGCATTTATGGTCGTGTTAGCGACCACCGATGCGGACCAGACAGCACTAGTGTTCGACCATGGGTAAGAAGAAGCGCCGCAAGGCGAACGGGGGCAAGCGCAGCAAGGCCGTGGCTGCCCTGCCGGCTGCGCTTCCTGAGCAGTCCAGCACCAATCCCTCGGGCCAGCGCTACTACGACATGCCTTACAGCGCAGCGACGCCGCGCTTGATCAATCCTGATCTTGGTCTGCACCACCTAGTGGCTAGGGCCGGCCACAACGCTGCGTATGAGATTTCTGTCACGCTCTTGGACGCGCCCGACCACCGGCTGATCCGATCTGGGGTGCTACTTGCCCATCGGGTTTTGGACGGGCGTGGCGAGTGGTTCATTACGGCTCCGGACTGGCAACCGCTGTTGCCGGTTGACCGGATCGAGTTGATGGGGCACGCCGATCTTCCAGAAGACCTCGCCGACATGATCCGACCGCTGCGGCGCCGGGCGACGCTAGGACCCGTTGCTGCGCTCACCTGCGATCGCCGCGAGTTCGCGCTCCGCGACGATCAAGGCACCACGCTGGCGTTGTTGCGCGACGACAGGGTGACGGTACGCCGGGGCGGCCTGACGACCGCGCGCTACCGCGAAGTATTGATCACGCCCGTAGGACCTGGGCTGAACGATGAGCAGGCAGCCTGGCTCGACCGCTCACTGCTGCAAGTTGGCGCTACCCAGGTACCGCGTTTTCCGCGGCTGGTTACCCGGCTCGGCGCTCCCGCCACCGGGCCGACCGATCTACCGGTGCCCGGCTCATTCGATGCCGCCGCACCCTTCAAGAAATTCGTCTCGCAACTGGTGGCACTGCGGCTACGACAGATTGTGGAGGCCGATCTAGCCATCCGTGGCGGCGATCTCACCGCGGTCGATAGCCTCGCCGATCAGGCAGCCCGACTACGGGAAGAACTCAAGGGCCTTTCGGTTGTCCTGGATCCAGACTGGGTCGAAGACCTTTACGACGAGCTTGGCTGGATCAGCTTGGAAGCAAGCTCGACCAACGGCCAGGAGCACGACCGGCTGACTGCTCGGTTACGAACCGAGCGCTATCTCACGGTTCTGGAACGGCTTGTTGCAGCGGTCCGCTCGCCGAAGTTGGCCGATCAACGATCTGACCCTGCCGGTGAGGTGCTCGCCGGCCTGGTCTCAATGGCTGTGACGCGTATGCGTCACTGCGCTGATCACCTGAACGTCGAGTCCCTCGACGAGGAGTGGGAGGAGGCCTGGCAGGAGATGGGCCGCCTCGAATGGGTCGTTGGCGTAGCGGCCCAGGTGCTCCCTGAGAAGGCGGCCATCATCCAGCACCAGCTGCTCAGGCCCCATCAGCTGTTGTCGGAGATCCACAATGATCATCACCGCGAGCTCGCCTTCTACGATCGGGTCGCCGGTCTCCTTCCGGAGCAGGCCTTCGCCGCTGGGCGCGACTTTGAGCGTGAGACGCGGAAGTCACGCCATGCCCGGCGCGAGTTCGCCGAGGCATGGGCCAAGACCAAGAAGAAGCTCGGCGCGTGAGCACGGCCGGCGGGGTCTTTGTCGTTTTCGAGGGCGGGGACGGTGTCGGCAAGACGACCCAGGTCGACCGGCTGTGCGCGTGGTTGGCCAACGCTGGTCACGACGTACTGAAAACCTTCGAGCCAGGCGACACGACTGTTGGTGCCATGGTTCGGCGGATTGTTCTGGATCCGGCCACCGGCGAAATGTCGCCGCGTGCCGAGGCCTTGCTTTACGCGGCCGACAAGGCACAACACATCTTTGCTGTAGTCAAGCCTGCGCTGCGGCGCGGTGCTGTGGTGGTGTGCGACCGATACGTCGACTCCATGCTGGCCTACCAAGGGGCCGGCCGCGCGCTGGAACCCACCGAGATTGAGCAGATCGCGCGCTGGGCCACCGAGGACCTGCGGCCTGATCTGACCGTCGTCCTCGATGCCCAACTCAGCGATGGCGTTCACGCCAAAGCCGATAAGGACCGCCTGGAGTCCGCGGGCGATGTGTTCCACGAGCGAACGCGACAATCGTTCCTGGAGCTGGCGCGGCGTGATCCCGACCGCTACCTGGTGCTGGACGCGCGGGCGTCACGTGAGGAGATCGCCGCCCAGGTGGCTGAGCGGGTCACGCAGCTCCTCGAAGTTCGTATCCCGCAGGCTTAGACGTCTGGGTCTGCTCGATCGATCGGGAAGCTGAGCTGAACCGCCGTTCCGCGCGGTCCGCTGGAGAGCTCGACCGTCCCGCCCTGCGCCTCGGTGACCGCCTTGACGACGGCAAGACCAAGCCCCGAGGTCCGCCCTGCGCCCTCGGTCTTGGTGGTGACGAACGGATCGAAGACGGTCGGGAGCAGTGCAGGGTCGATGCCAGGTCCCTGATCGATCACCCGAAAGGCGAGGTGATCGCCCTCTTCGACGGCGTCGACGCGGATTGGCGTACCCGGCGGAGTATGAGCATGGGCGTTCACTACCAGGTTCAGCAGCGCCTGCGTCATCCGATCCTCATCGCCGATGAGTACCACGGGCGGGGCGGGCTCGATGGTGACTCCCTGAAGGTCCAGTCCGGCCGTCCGCATCTGCAGAGCTTCCAAAACGTCGGGAGCGAACACGGGCTCGCGCGCGGTTTCCGCAGCCGCATCCCCGCGATTGATCGCTGTCAGGTCATCGACGATCCTGCCGAGACGGTCCAGCTCCTCCCGCGCCACGCCAGCTGTGTCGACGACGGTCTGCCGCGAATCCGGACCCAGCATTTCCAGCAGCTCGAGGTGCCCACGGGCTACCGCCAGCGGGGTCCGCAGCTCGTGCGAGATCGCGGATAGCAGTTGACTCCGGCGGCGCTCGTCGTGGCCGATCCGCTCGAGCATCCGGTTGAACTCCCGTGCCATGGTCGCGACCTCGTCGTGGGTGTCGGGTTCAGGTACCCGAACATCGAGGTCCCCGAGATCGGCCGACCGAGCGGCCGACGCGAGGTCGTGTACCGGCTGCAGCGCGCGTCTAAGGGCGAAAACCAGCAGTACACCGCCGACCAGCAGCCCAGCGGCGCTCGCCAGCGCTATCCGGCCGAACGCCTGGGTGGCCTGGGACCGGCCCGGCGCCAGCGGACCGGCAACCGTCAAAGTGCCGAAGGGAGAGCCGTCGCTGTCCAAGGAGGCGGTGAGAATGCGCAACGATCCGACCGAAGAGTCGACAGTCGTCAGCGTTCCACCGACCCCGGCAGGCAGCCCGCTCTCACGATGCAGTTGTTGCAGATCTGGCGGACCGTCGCGAGTGCTGAACGCCTTCGATCCCACGTCGATGACGGTCAGGTGACGATCACTGCCCGGGTTGATGGCCAGATAGCGCTGCACCGCAACCTCTACCTCAGCGGCGTCTGCCACACCATCTGGCCCCCGGGCCGCCTCGAGCTCCGCCGGAAGGCCCAGCCGAACCTCGGCCATCTCCTGGCTGAGCAGCCGGTCAAGTTCCTGGCGGTATTCCACCCGGATCAGCTGTTGAGTCAGCACCGCTGCCAGCAGCATGGTCAGCGCCATGACGCTCAAGGCGATCGCGGCGATCCGCGCCAGCAGCGATGATCTCACCGGTCGACCATCCGATAGCCAGCCCGCCGCACGGTCTCGATGCGGTCCGCCCCGATCTTGCGCCGCAGGTGGCGGATGTAGGTCTCGACCACGTTGGAGGCGCCATCGAAGTCGTAGCCCCAGACCAGGTCAAGCAACTGCGTCTGGGACAGAATCTGGCCAGCATTGCGCATCAGCACCTCGAGCAAGGTGAACTCACGCGCCGACAGCGCTTTCGTCCGTCCGTCCACCTTGATCTCGCGGGTACGCAGGTCAAGGGTCAGTCCACCGGACTCCAACACCACCGCCGACGGCTGGTCCGGCCGGCGCAGGCGTACTCGGATCCGGGCAAGTAGCTCGGCGAAGCTGAACGGCTTGACGACGTAGTCGTCGGCCCCCGCGTCGAGATTCGCGACGCGGTCGGCGATGGCATCCTTCGCTGTCAAAACAATCACCGGTAGTGCCGGTCGAACGGCGCGCAGCCGGCGTAGCACCTGCTCGCCCGGCAGGCCGGGCAGGCCGAGATCGAGGATGACGAGTTCGACCTCGTCATGTTGCGCGGACAGCAGGCCGAGCTGACCATCAGCGGCCATATCGACAACCAATCCGGCCGACTCCAGCCCGCGGCGGAGGAAGTCGGCAATCCCCGGCTCGTCCTCGATCACCAGTACGACCACGACGACCTCCTTCCTTTCCGGCCCCTTCTTTCGACTGGGACTCAGCTCGGTCGTACGTCCAAAACCTCACCGGCGGTGCTCAGCAGCACGGTGTATTCGGTACCGTCCGCGTTGATCACTGTGGCTTCCCAGGCGACCTGCCCGGCGCGCTCGCGCTCCAGATCGATCACGCGCGCGTTCTCGCCAACCGCTGCTGCGGCTGCTGCGCGGAGCTCGTCGGCGGAGGCGATAGTCGTGCCGGTGGGGGTTGCGGTTGTCCATGGTGGCGGGCCGGCCGGATCCCGGTACGGGAGATCGTTGAGTACATAGACCTTAGCCTCGTCGCCGCCGTCGCCGGGTCGAACCAGGGTCGTCACCTGACGGCCGGCCAGCCCGGTGAGCTCATCCAGGAGGGACTCGGTCGTCTGGTCCTGGTCGTAGTCCTGGAGAGGTCCGGCAGTCAGCACCCAGCCCTCCGGCCCGAAGTCGAGATCGACCGACCCGAGCGTGAACTGCCCTAGGTCGTCCTCCGCCTGCAAGGTGCCTTGGAGGCGATCAAGCGCTTCAATCTGCTGGCTGCGGGTGGCCGACGAAGTCGGCGCGGCGCGCACACTCACACCTGTGATCGGAATCGAACCGACCTCGACGGACGGGTCGCGACGCACTATCAGCCAGCCGATCGCGGCGCCGATCGCGGTAATGGCCAGAGCCAACGCGATGATCATGGCCAAGCGGCGAGGCGGCCTCATAGCGTCGTCTCCTTCCAGGGCTCGGGTAGGGGCGCCGTCAGGACCGGCCGGCGTGTAGCCAGGCCGGTCCCAACAATGATTCTCCGGTCAGTCATCGCTGCCGCGATACTGCCGCTCCCAGGCATCGTCCACAGGATCGGATGCCGATCCCTGGAACGTCTGGTTGTTGCCGTCGCCGCCGTCAATCGAATCTTGACCGGCGCCACCTTCCAGCAGGTCGTCCCCGGCCTCGCCGAGCAGCCGGTCGTCACCGCGACCGCCCTCGATCGCGTCGTGGTCCGGGCCGCCGATCAGCTCGTCATTGCCGGCGTCGCCGTCAAGCTCGTCGTTGCCCGAGTCGCCGCTCAGCCAGTCGTCGCCTGAGTCGCCGTCGATACTGTCGTTGCCGCCGTTGCCGCAGATGACGTCGTCGCCGCCGTTGCCGTCGATCTCGTCGTCGCCGGCCAGTCCGACGATCACATCGCGACCGGAGGTGCCCTCGATGTCATCGCGGCCGTCCGTGCCGACGATGGTCGCGGACTCGCCGTTGCAGGTGGCCGTCGCTGCGCTCGCCGGGGCGGCGGCTGCAAGGGACAGGCCAGCCGCCGCCAGCAAGGCTGCGCTGCCTAGGGCGAGGCTCCGTCTGAGGGTGTTGATGCTCATGATTGCTCCTTCGTGAGGTAAGGGTGTTTGCCCGATTGATTTGATGTTTCGATTCCATCGGCTGGTGCTGAAACACCCATGACCCGAAGATGACAGTCCTGTCAGGTCGTCAGCCCGACAAAGAGTCGGTAGCAGATGGCACAGTTGGGCCGTGACCGCATCGACCGTCGGGTCTGACGCCAGCCGCACTGTCGGAGGCGTATGGGCGGAGCTGATCGGTCAATCGGCGGCGATTGCGACGCTCCAGCGCGCAGTGGCAGGCGAGGCGCACGCCATGAGCCACGCCTGGTTGTTCACGGGCCCGCCCGGTTCGGGACGATCGAATGCGGCGCGAGCCTTCGCCGCGGCACTGCAATGCAGCTCGGGAGGCTGCGGAATGTGCACCGCATGCCGTACGTCGTTGTCCGGTGCGCATCCCGACGTCACGCTGGTGCGTACCGAGCAGCTCTCGATCGGCGTCGACGAAGTGCGCGAGCTAGTTCGCCGTTCTGCCATGAGCCCGACCCTGGGACGGTGGCAGGTCATTGTGATCGAGGACGCTGACCGGATCACCGAACGCGGTGCTGACGCATTGCTCAAAAGCATTGAGGAGCCGGCACCACGGACAGTGTGGATGTTGTGTGCCCCGACACCTGACGATGTGGTCGCGACCGTTCGGTCGCGCTGCCGACTGTTGACGCTGCAAACGCCGAGTATTCCGGCCGTGGCCCGCTTGCTGGAGACGCGCGATGGCATTGAACCGGAGCTGGCGGCGTACGCGGCACGGGTTTCGCAGGGACACGTGGGTCGGGCGCGTGTCTTGGCTCGCGACGAGGGTGCTCGAAAACGCCGCCACGAGATCCTCGAGATCCCTTTTCAGTTGCAGGGGCTCGGCGCTTGCCTGGCGGCAGCGGCTCAGGTAATCGAGGCGTCAACGGTGGAAGCGGCGGACGCGACAAGTGAGCTTGATGCCAGGGAACGGGCTGCCTTGGAGGAGGCACTGGGCTTCGGCACCCAGGGTGTGAAGCCGCGTCAAACACAGGCTGCGATCAAGGAGCTTGAGGAACAGCAGCGGGCCAGAACCAAGCGTTTTCAGCGGGATGCGATTGATCGAACACTTACCGAGCTGACCGGCTTCTATCGCGACGTGCTGAGCATCCAGACCGGATCAGATGCGCCACTGATCAATGAAGACCTGAAGCCTCAGATT
>JAICEV010000050.1 GCA_025923975.1 Propionibacteriaceae bacterium | reverse complement strand
TGATGGCGGCTCCGTTAGTGCGCCGTCGCCTGGCTGGAGCCTTAGGATTGGCGTGCCCTCGCTGACCGTGTCGCCGACCTTAACCAGCACATCGGCGACGGCGCCACCGGCCGGTGCCGGAACATCCATCGTCGCCTTGTCCGATTCCAGCGTGACCAGCGGATCGTCGGCGTTGACAGCGTCCCCGGGTTTGACATGCACCTCGATGACCGGCACGTCACTGAAGTCGCCGATGTCGGGAACCTTGACCTCGGTTGTTGTTTGGGTTGCCGCAGTCATGGCACGTCCCTCTCTTAAGCGCGGACCGGATCGGGTTTGTCGGGGTTGACGCCGTACTTCTTGATAGCCTCGGCCACCGTGTCGGCCGGGACGGCACCCTCCGCGGCCAGTTCGGTGAGCGCGGCCACGGTGACGAAGTGCCGGTCGACCTCGAAATGTTCACGGAGCTTTCGTCGGTAGTCGGAGCGGCCGAAACCGTCGGTGCCGAGCACGCGGTAGCGGCGCTTCACGTACGGACGGATCTGTTCGGCGAAGGCTCGCATGTAGTCGGTCGCGGCGATGGCAGGCCCGTCCGGTCGGCCGGCCAACTGGGCCTCTACAAAGGACTGCCGGCGCTCCTGGGTGGGATGCAGCATGTTCCACCGTTCGGTGGCCATGCCCTCGCGTCCCAGCTCGGTGAAGCTCGGCGCGCTCCACACGTCGGCCGCCACGTTCCAGTCCTGCTCCAACAGGTCTGCCGCCGCGATGACCTCGTTCAAGATCGTCCCGGAGCCCAACAGCTGCACTCGCGGAGCCGACTTCTTGCTGGCTTTCCCCTCGCGGAACAGATACATACCTTTGACGATGCCATCTCTGACCTCGTCCTCGCGATCCTCCGGCATCCCGGGATGCTGGTAGTTCTCGTTCATCACCGTGATGTAGAAGAAAACGTCTTCCTGCTCGGCCCACATCCGGCGCAGGCCGTCGGCGACAATCACCGCCACCTCGTAGGCGAACGTCGGATCGTAGGAGACGCAGTTCGGAATCGTTGCGGACATTACGTGGCTGTGCCCGTCCTCGTGTTGCAGGCCCTCGCCATTGAGGGTGGTGCGCCCCGCCGTTCCACCGAGCAGGAAGCCCCGTGATCGCATGTCACCGGCGGCCCAGGCCAGATCACCGATCCGCTGGAAGCCGAACATCGAGTAGTAAATGTAGAACGGGATCATCGGGGTGTCGTTGGTGCTATATGAGGTGGCCGCGGCGATCCACGATGACATCGCGCCCGGCTCGTTGATCCCCTCCTGGAGCAGCTGACCGCTCTTGTCCTCCTTGTAAAACATCAGCTGATTGGCATCTTCGGGCTGGTAGAGCTGACCGACCTGGGAGAAGATCCCGAACTGGCGGAACAGGTTCTCCATACCAAAGGTGCGGGACTCGTCAGGCACGATCGGTACAACCCGCTTGCCGATCTGCTTGTCCCTCAGCAGCGTGGTCAGGATCCGTACGAACGCCATCGTGGTGGAGATCTCCCGCTCTCCGGTGCCCTTCAACTGAGCCTCGAAGGCCGACAAGGGCGGCACCTGCAGCGACTCCGTCGAGCGTCGACGCCGGGCTGGCAGATAGCCGCCGAGCGCAGTCCGACGCTCGTGCAGATAGTCGTACTCCTTGCTGCCCTCCGCCAGCGGCAGGAACGGCACCTCCGGGATCCGCTCGTCCGGCACGTCGATCCCGAACCGGTCCCGGAAGGCGCGCAGCACGGTCTCACCCATCTTCTTCTGTTGGTGGGTGATGTTCTGTCCCTCGCCGGCTTCGCCCATGCCGTAGCCCTTGACAGTCTTCGCCAAGATCACCGATGGCTGGTCGGTGTGATTGACCGCAGCGTGGTAGGCGGCGTACACCTTCTGCGCGTCGTGGCCACCGCGATTCAGCGCCCAAATATCGTCATCGGACATATCGGAAACGAGGTCGAGCAGCTCCGGATACTTCCCGAAGAAGTGCTGACGGACATACGCGCCATTCTTGGACTTGAAGTCTTGGTATTCACCGTCGACGGCCTCCTCCATGCGCTTCAGCAGCAGGCCGGTCTTGTCTGCGGCAATCAACCGATCCCAACCGGTTCCCCAGATGACCTTGATGACGTTCCACCCGGCGCCGCGGAAGATGCCTTCCAGCTCCTGGATGATCTTGCCGTTACCGCGGACCGGACCGTCTAGCCGCTGCAGGTTGCAGTTGATAACGAAGATCAGATTGTCGAGCTTCTCCCGCCCGGCTAGGGAGATTGCACCGAGCGACTCCGGCTCGTCCATCTCGCCGTCGCCCAGGAACGCCCACACATGTCTGTTCGACGTGTCCGCCAAGCCGCGGGCCTGCAGGTACTTGAGGAATCGCGCCTGGTAGATCGACATCAGCGGCCCGAGGCCCATCGACACCGTCGGGAATTGCCAGAACTCCGGCATTAGCCACGGATGCGGATACGACGACAGACCGCCGCCATCGACCTCTTCGCGGAACTTGAGGAGTTGGTCCTCGGTGAGTCGACCTTCGGCGAACGCGCGGGCGTAGATACCCGGTGAACTGTGGCCCTGGATGAACACCAGATCACCGCCGTGCGACTCAGTTGGTGCATTCCAGAAGTGGTTGAAGCCGACTTCGTACAGCGTGGCTGCGGATTGGTAGCTCGCAATATGTCCGCCCAGCTCCGACGACTCCTTGTTGGCGCGCAACACCGTCGCTATCGCGTTCCACCGGATCAGCGAACGGATCTTTTGTTCGATCTCCAGGTCACCGGGATACTGCGGCTCACGGTTCGGCGGAATCGTGTTCAGATAAGGAGTATTGGCCGAGTACGGCACGGGCACGCCGCTGCGGCGTGCGCCACTGAGCAGTTCGTCCAGTAGAAACGTCGCCCGATCCGCGCCGTCGAACACCACCACTGAATCCAGTGCGTCCAACCACTCGCGGGTCTCGAGCGGATCCACATCCTGGGACATTGAGACCCTCCTTGGCCCTTCAGCAGGCCCACGCCCGGGGCCTGGGCGGTCGCAGATATGTCGGAAACGTTACGCCCGGCATTACGCCTATTTCTAGCAGGTTGCACGTCGCCCGGACCGTGGGGTCCCACCGGTGGCGTTTCGGGGCAGGCTCCGACGCGGGTTCTACTGGCTAGGCTGAGCGCCATGGGTGATCCCGTGGTCGAGGACCCGGTGGCCAAGGAGTTGCTGCGGCTGCGGATGAGCATCGACAACATGGACGCGGCCCTGGTGCACTTGTTGGCGGAGCGCTTCAAGATCACCCAGGAGGTGGGCGAGCTCAAGGCTGCGCATGGTCTGCCGCCCGCCGATCCGGCACGGGAGGCCCAGCAGATCGAGCGGCTCCGGGCGTTGGCTGAGGACGCCAAGCTGGACCCCGAGTTCGCCGAGAAGTTCCTGAACTTCGTGGTCGCCGAAGTGGTACGCCACCACGAGGCCACCATGAGCCAGAACGCCTCCAGCGCCGGCAATACATATGTTTCCCACCAGAGTGGGGGAAACGAGCATCTCTCGAGCCCGTAGCTGTACGTATCCCACCAAGGATCAGAGACTGGCGGCCAGGGCTCTGCCGGCAGTGCGGCCAGTGAACAAACACCCGCCCAGGAACGTGCCTTCGAGGGCCCGGTTGCCGTGCATCCCTCCGCCGCCGAATCCAGCCGCCTCGCCAACCGCGTACACACCCGAAAGCACTGAACCTCCAACTCGCATGACGCGTCCCTCGAGGTCGGTTTCCAGTCCGCCGAGAGTCTTACGGGTCAGCACGTGCAGCCGGATCGCGACCAGCGGACCACCCGATCCCGCTCGGCCGGTACCGGCCGCTTTGGGATCCAGCAGCTCATGCGGCGGCACGACGCGGAGCAGCCGATCACCGAGGAACCGCCGAGCCGCAGCAGTAGCTACCACCTGCGGGTCCTTCCCCAGCCCGCTGCGCACTTGGAGGTCGCGAGCTTCAATGACCTGCCGCAGCGCCTCGCCGTCAATGAGATGCTCACCGACCAGCTGATTCATCTGAGCGGCCAACTCCAGTACCGATCCAGCCGAGACGAAGTCCACGCCGACCTCTTGGAAGGCACGCACCTCTGGTGTCGGACCGGGCCGGACGCGACCAGCCAGCCGTCGCAGGTTCCTGCCGGTCAGATCACCGTTCTGTTCAGACCCGGAGAGCGCGATCTCGGCCGACACGGTGGCCTGGTCAAGCACGAACCACGAGTAGTCGTAGCCACTGTTGATCACGTGCCGGAGCGCACCTAGCGCATCAAACCCCGGAAACAGCGGCACTGGAAAGCGTTGCCCCCGGGCATCCAGCCACAACGACGACGGCCCAGGCAGGATGCGAATGCCGTGGTGGCTCCAGATCGGGGCGTGGTTCACAATGCCCTCGGGATAGTGCCACATACGATCCGGATTGATCACCCGACCACCCGCAGCTTCGGTGATCTTGAGCATCGACCCGTCAACGTAGTCGGGAACGCCGGCGATCATGCGCTGCGGCGCGGGGCCCCAATCGGCGGGCCAATTCTGTCGAATGAGGTCGAAGTTCCCGCCGATTCCGCCGCTCGCGACGACGGCGGCCTGCGCTGTGAAGGTGAACTCCCCGATCGCGGTTCGCGATGTCTGGACTCCGCGAGGCATCTCGGCGGGCTCCAGGATCCGGCCGGACACCGTTACACCGGAGCCGTCAGCCTGCAGCGAGGTGACCTGGTGTCGCGGCCGGATCCGCACCCGGGGCGAGTGCATGACACTGTTGGCAAAGGGCTCAACCAACGCCGGGCCGGTGCCCCACGTGATATGGAAACGAGGAACTGAGTTTCCGTGTCCGGGAGTGGCGTAACCACCGCGTTCGGCCCATTGCACGAGAGGGAACCAGCCGACGCCCATGTCATGGAGCCAGCGGCGCTGCTCATCCGCCGCGAAGTGGACGTACGCCTCCGCCCAGCGACGCGGCCAGTAGTCCTCCAACCGGTCGAAGGCGGCGCTACCGAACCAGTCCGCCAGCGCTAGCTCTTCGGAGTCGTGGATCCGCAGCCGCCGCTGCTCCAGTGAGTTGACCATGAAGAGCCCGCCGAGCGACCAGTACGCCTGGCCGCCGACTGAGCCGAGGGGTTCGGCATCCACCATGATCACTGACTTGTCGGCTGCCGCCAGCTCGTGCGCAGCAGCTAAGCCAGATAGCCCAGCGCCGACCACGATGACGTCACAGTCCATAGTCGGAATGCTGCCACTGAGGGCGCCACTAACCTTGGCCCCATGACCGAGGTAGCAGTTGTTTCCTCCTCAGATTTAGTGCGGCTGCGCAGTCTGCTGACTGCGACGGGGCCGGCCATGGAGCTCCGCTCACCCCTAACGGGGGGTGTGGTAGGCGAGCTCCCGACCTCCACTGCGGCCGATGTCGAGGTCGGCGCTCAGCTGGCCCACCGAGCACAAGCTGAATGGGCTGCTCGGCCCATTGCGGAGCGGGCTGGGCTGCTGCTCGATTTTCATGATCAACTCTTGGATCAGCGCGACTATTTTCTTGATCTGCTGCAGTCGGTTGGCAAGGACCGGCTGAGCGCCGCCAATGAGGTGCTCCATGTCGCGCTCACTGCGCGTTACTACGGGCGCACGGCACGCCGCTATCTGCGGTCGGAGCGAGGCCAGGGAGTCCTGCCGCTGCTAACCCGAGTCGACCGACATTACGTCCCCAAAGGTCTCGTCGGCGTAATCGGACCGTGGAACTATCCACTGACTATGGCGATCTCCGATGGGCTGGCAGCTCTGGCCGCCGGTAACGCGATCATGCTCAAACCCGATCATCAGACACCGCAGGTGGCACTGGCGGCGGTGGAACTGCTGCGCAGCAGCGGGCTGCCCCCCGACCTATGGCAAGTGGTCCATGGACGCGGCACCGTAGTTGGACGTGAGCTGATCGACGTCAGCGATTATGTGTGCTTCACCGGATCAACTGCCGCCGGACGTACGGTCGCCGCGCAATGCGCCCACCGGTTGATCGGCTGCTCGCTAGAGCTAGGTGGCAAGAACCCGATGGTGATCTTGGATGATGCCGATGTTGAGGCGACGGCCGATGGCGCCGTTCGGGCATCGTTCTCCAGCGCCGGACAGTTGTGCGTTTCTACTGAGCGCATCTACGTCGCCGAGCCACTCTTCGAGCCGTTTACCCGTGCCTTCGTCGCGCGGACCAAGGCGCTCCGGCTCGGCTACGCACCAGACTTCGAGCATGACATCGGCTGCTTGATCAACCATGACCAGCTGGAGCAGGTCAGCGCGCATGTCGAGGACGCCAAGACTAAGGGGGCAACCGTGCTGACCGGGGGCCGGCGACGAGAGGACGTCGGTGAGCTGTTCTACGAGCCGACTATCTTGACGGGCGTAACGCCGGAGATGGAATGCTACGCCGAGGAAACCTTCGGCCCGGTGGTCAGCATCTATCCGGTCCTTGACGACGATGAGGCCGTGGCGCGTGCCAACGAATCTGACTATGGACTCAACGCCAGCGTCTGGACTTCTGATCATGAGCGTGGCCGCCGCGTCGCGAGCAAGATCAAATGCGGCGCTGTGAACGTCAATGAGGGCTTTGCCGCGACGTTCGGCAGCATTGATGCGCCGATGGGTGGGATGAAGAACTCCGGACTCGGTCGACGCCAGGGACGGGACGGCATCCGGAGATTCGTGGACGTCCAGTCGGTGGCCACCCAGACCGGGATTCCTCTCGCTCCGAGCCGTGGTCTTGACGGCAAGTCCTTCACATCATTAATGACCGGAGCGCTGCGGATCATGAAGAAGGCAGGCCGGGCTTAGCAGTGAAGTCATAGACTCATCCCTTCCGGACCCGGGGGAGAGGACCCGAGATGAGCCAGCGTGAGCACGATCTGGTGGTGGTGATCGACTTCGGTGCCCAGTATGCCCAGCTGATCGCCCGTCGGGTACGCGAAGCGAAGGTCTACTCCGAGATCATGCCGCACACCGCGTCGCGATCGGAGATCATGGCGCGAGCGCCCAAGGCGATCATCCTCTCCGGCGGCCCTTCCTCGGTCTACGAGCCGGGAGCGCCACAACTCGACGCGGCGCTGGTTGACGGCGACACGCCGGTTCTAGGTATCTGTTATGGCTTCATGGCCATGGCCCAGGTGCTCGGGGGCTCAGTCGCTCGCACCGGAATGCGGGAGTACGGCCGGACGGCAGTGAATGTGATCGATTCCAGCACCACCCTGCTCGCCGATCTACCGTCGACCGTAAGCGCCTGGATGTCCCACGGCGACGAGGTGATTGCGGCACCGCCTGGCTTCCGGGTCACTGCGACCTCGGCGCGGGCAACGGTTGCCGCCTTTGAGGATGTCGATCGACGTCTGGCCGGCGTCCAATGGCATCCGGAGGTATTGCACACCGAGCATGGCCAACAGGTGTTGCAGCATTTCTTGTACGACATCGCTGGATGCATTCCGGACTGGACCCCGGCCAACATCATCGAGGAATCCGTTGTGGCCATCCAGCAACAGGTGGGTGGTAAGCACGTCATCTGCGGTCTCTCGGGCGGAGTTGACTCGGCCGTGGCGGCGGCCCTGGTGCAGCGGGCGGTCGGCAGCCAACTGACCTGCGTCTTCGTTGATCATGGCCTGCTCCGCAAGGGCGAAGCTGAGCAGGTCGAGCGCGACTATGTAGCCGCAACAGGTGTCGACCTCAAAGTTGTCGATGCGTCTGCGCAATTCCTCTCGGCCTTGTCCGGAGTGGCCGATCCGGAGGAGAAGCGCAAGATCATCGGCCGAGAGTTCATCCGGACCTTCGAGGCAGCGGCGCGTGAGGTGGTTGGCGAGACCGGTGAAGTCGAGTTCCTGGTGCAGGGCACGCTCTATCCCGATGTCGTGGAATCCGGCGGCGGTGAGGGCGCGGCCAACATCAAGAGCCACCACAATGTCGGCGGCCTACCAGAAGATCTGCAGTTCCAGTTGATCGAGCCGCTGCGCACGTTGTTCAAGGACGAAGTGCGGGCAGTCGGTGCGCAGCTCGGGCTACCGCCAGGAATTGTCTGGCGGCATCCATTCCCGGGACCAGGCCTGGCGATCAGGATCATCGGTGAGGTAACCCGCGAGCGGCTGGGCGTCCTGCGGGAGGCGGACGCAATCGCTCGAGCCGAGCTGACGGCTGCCGGGCTGGAGCGCGACATCTGGCAGTTCCCGGTCGTGCTACTGGCTGACATCCGTTCGGTCGGCGTGCAAGGCGACGGCCGGACGTACGGACACCCCATTGTGCTTCGCCCGGTGACCAGCGAAGACGCTATGACCGCAGACTGGGGTCGGCTCCCATATGAGGTGCTGGAAAGGATCAGCACCCGGATCACCAACGAGGTGGATCAGGTGAACCGGGTCGCGCTCGACATCACCAGCAAGCCTCCCGCCACCATCGAGTGGGAGTAGTGCAGGTCTGACACCGCCGAGCTGATCGGCGTCTAGGCCTCCAGGCTCGCTTCGGCTGCTCGCGCGAGGTCTGCGTAGAGCGCGACGTGTTCCGGCGGGACCTGTACCCAGGCCTTCATCGGCCGACCGGCCATGGGCTCGAAGAGATGCGCCCCCTTCAGACTCAGAGCGCGGGCATGATCCTCGCCAGCCAACTTGAAGAGCATGTCGTCCCCATACATTCCGCAGAACGCTTTCCCGCCGCGCCGCTTGATTCCCGGCATGCCGAACATGTTCGCCTTGACTACGTCCCGTTCTGTAGACAGCTCGTCGAGTAGTGCAGCGAACCGTGCCATTCCTGCCTCGGTCGGCTTGGACATATGGTGCGGTTGCGTCATACCCGGAGCGTATTCGGCAGGGATCAGGCGGCCCTTGTCCGGCCTCGTGGAAATCGGCTCGACGCCATCCTGTGCGCACCTAGACTGAGGGACGAAAGCATCGTTGCCAGCGATACGCGCCGCAGCAGGCTCTGTCGCAAAACACCGCAATCAAGAGGGATTTGACCGTGTCCGAGATAACCAACAGCAGTCCGCCTACCAGCCAGATCGGCACCGCCAGGGTCAAGCGCGGCATGGCCGAGATGCTCAAGGGTGGAGTGATCATGGATGTAGTCACCGCGGAACAGGCCAAGATCGCCGAGGACGCTGGCGCCGTTGCCGTGATGGCACTGGAGCGGGTTCCTGCCGACATCCGGGCCGAAGGTGGCGTATCGCGCATGAGCGATCCGGACATGATCGATGGCATCATTGCGGCGGTTTCCATTCCGGTCATGGCCAAGGCCCGGATCGGGCATTTCGTCGAGGCCCAGGTGCTGCAGTCCCTCGGCGTTGACTACATCGACGAGTCCGAGGTGCTGACGCCCGCCGACTACGCCAACCACATTGACAAGTGGCGATTCACGGTGCCGTTCGTGTGCGGCGCCACCAATCTTGGCGAGGCCCTACGTCGGATCGCTGAGGGCGCGGCCATGATTCGCTCGAAGGGCGAGGCTGGCACGGGTGACGTCTCCAACGCCGTCACCCACATGCGCCAAATTCGCAGTGAGCTAGCACGCCTCACCTCAATGGCACCCGATGAGCTTTACGTGGCTGCGAAGGAACTGCAGGCGCCCTACGATCTGGTTGCCGAGGTGGCACAGCTGGGCAAGCTGCCGGTCGTGCTGTTTACCGCCGGCGGCATCGCGACTCCGGCCGACGCCGCGATGTTGATGCAGCTTGGCGCTGAAGGGGTCTTCGTCGGCTCCGGAATCTTCAAGTCCGGTAACCCGGCCGAACGGGCGGCGGCCATCGTCAAGGCGACGACTTTCTATGACGATCCCGATGTGATCGCGAAGGTCTCCCGAGGGCTGGGCGAGGCAATGGTTGGCATCAATGTCGATGACATCCCGCAGCCACATCGTCTCGCCCAACGCGGCTGGTGAGCCGCACCCCAGTTGTCGGTGTCCTCGCCCTGCAGGGTGACGTACGCGAGCATCTCCGTGCGCTGACAGCGTGTGGCGTGGACGTCCGACCCGTACGCCGTCCCGCCGAGCTAGCTGGACTTGATGGGATTGTGCTGCCTGGTGGCGAGTCCACCACTATCGACAAGCTGTCGCGAATCTTCGGGCTGCGCGACCCCCTGAGAGCCGCCCTAGACGCCGGACTGCCGGCGTACGGCTCCTGCGCTGGAATGATCTTGCTCGCGAAGCGGGTGCTTGATGGCACCGAAGATCAACAAACCTTCGGTGCGCTGGATATCACCGTCCGACGCAACGCCTTCGGTCGTCAGGTGGAGTCATTCGAGACCGATGTCGATCTTGACGGCGTTGCAGGCGGTCCGGTCCATGCGGTGTTCATCCGTGCTCCATGGGTGGAGAGCATCGATGATGGCGTACAGGTTCTGGGTGCTGTCGTGCCGCCCGGCCTCCGAGAATCGAAGATCATTGCTGTGCGGCACGAGAACGTCTTGGCGACGTCATTTCATCCCGAGGTCACCGACGAGCTGCGCATCCACCGCTACTTCGTGGACCTGGTCCGCGCCGCCTCCTGAGAGGCAGCCAAATACCGCTGCCCTAGGACTTATCCGTTTGCTGATCGCCTTCTGAGGCTGGCCGCTCCTCTGGGCCCCCAGGCTCCGGCGCTGACTCGGTGGCGTCCTCCTCATGGGCCGCAGGAGCGATCGGCGCTTCAGGCTCTGATGGTGCGGTGGGTTCAGGCTGGGGCTGCCCGGTAGGTGCCGCGGCCGGCTGACGCTGCTCCCAGGGCGGGCCCTCGGTGCCCCAAACGGAGTCCTCGGCAGAGGCCGGCGGAGCTGGTGGCTGCTGATAAGACTGAGTTGGCCCCGATGTTCCCGGCGTGGTGTACGCCGACTGGGCCGCCGGCGGCGGTGTCGTCTGGTAGCCAGTGCCCGAATAGCCGGCCGCCTGGCCCTGCGGTCCTGACACCGGCGGATAAGCCGGAGGCGCCGGCTGCGAACCCTCCTCGGGCACGACGAACAAAGCAATGATGTAGAGGATCACGGGAACGCCGGTGAACAGGGAGATCACCACAGTGAGCACACGCACCAGCGTGGGGTCCATATTCAGGTAGTTCGCGACTCCGGCGCAGACGCCGCCCAGGACTCGGTTGGACTTGCTCCGCTCAAGCCTCTTTGGCTGCTGTGGGGAATAAGGGCTGCTCATGAGACACCTTTCAATGAGGGCTAGCTACTGATGGTTCCGGGAAAGGACGAGGCCAAGAACACCAACGGCGACCAATCCCATGGGGGCCACGATCCTGATCACCTGCCAGTTGAGAGGTCCGACAAAAGTTAGCCACAGCGATCCGAGTGCCACACAGCTGAACAGGAGGCCAAAGATCAAGGCAACGACATCGTAGGTTTTCCTCATCGTTGCACCTGTATGTTGCCGGCGTCTACGGAGAGGTTCAGCGTCAGGGTGCGCTGGCCTGGCTGGGCCGGTTGCGGATCCTTGATCTGACCGGTGAGTTCTGGACCTGCCTGAACCTCATCGCCATACGCTCGAACCGCTCCCATATCAGCGGTGTAGTTGAGCACAACATTGGCGTCTTTGGGCACTGTGACAGCCAGACGACCCACATCCACATGCGCGGAGTAGCTCGCGTCGCTGGTGAGTGCGAGTTGACTGAGGTCGACCGAGAGCTCCCCGAAATCCTCGACGTCGCCGGCGGTGGGCAACTCGGCCACTGTCGTGTACGCGTGGTGAGATGTCGGGAACGGGACTCGGAGCGCAGGTCCGGCAGCCGTCACAATCAGCACTGCCGCCGCCAGCAACACACCAACCGGCAATATACCGCGCGCCAGGCCAAACCAGGTGGCGGCTAGCAGCGTCACGCCGATGACCAGCAGCGCGGCTGCGAGGTAGCCGGCGAGCGGGATTGCGACGCCGACCGCCTGGGCAATGCCGAGGCCAGTTAGCGTCAGGCCTAGCACGATAAGCGAAACCAGCCGGAGTCGCTTGGCCGACTTGGTGCCCGACATCTTGACCGGTGGTGCTGGCGACGGTTCGGCGTAGATGCCGACTGGGTCGGGCTCAGCCAGGAAAGCGGTGTGCTCAGCGGTCTCTGCATCTGGTGTCGAATCGGACAGGTTTGCTGCTGGAGGACTTGTCCAGTGATGAGTCGGCGTGGCAGCCGTCTGACTGTCTGCGGCCACCTGACGCCTGTGCTCCTCGACTCGGTGCTGCCAGGCCTCGGCGGCTTCGGTGAACGGCGTCGGCGGTCCTGGATGTCGCACAAACTGAGGTTCGGATAGCTGCGCCGGCTCGGTCTCGGCAGAGGCCGCGGGGGGCGTTGTCCTATCCGGCTTGCCGTGACGGCCTTTGTAGAAGCCGAAGTACCAAATGACCGCGATGACGATTGCGGGGCCAAAGCCGAACGGGCTGAACCATCCGAAAATCGTCAACGTCACCAGACTGGCCACGACCACAAGAGTGATCCACAGCTCCCGCGGCCAGCGCCGAACCGACTCGCCGAAGAGATCTTCGGCCAGCGCTTTGTCGCTGCCCTCGACCGGAATCAGCAACCAGCCAGCGAGGTAGAGGACCAGGCCTATCCCGCCGCTTAGTGCCAGCAGAACCCAACCGACTCGGACCAGCACGGGGTCGATTCCCCAGTGCTGCGCCACGCCACCGCACAAACCCGTGAGCTTGACGTCAGTCGCGCTGCGACGAATCGTCCAGATCGAGCTCATGCCCTCCATCCTGCCGACCGGACTACCCTCGAAGTATCAGGGACGACCCCTAATGCTCCCGGCTGTTGGCACGAACTATGGAACCGTTCGCGCCGCTGAAACGTCCAATCCCATTTGGCTAAGGGAGAAGTCGGGGACCACCCTGCTGGCCGTACGCCAATGCGCGTGTGAGGGTAGGAGATCATGACCGCGACGGACTCGAGCCACCTCGAGCCTGACATGCACGACTCCGAGGCTGTGGCAACGCAGCACGTGAGCGCGGTGCGTGACGGCATGGAATCCCCCGCCCCAAGCACGGAATCAGGACAGCCGA
>JAICEV010000049.1 GCA_025923975.1 Propionibacteriaceae bacterium | reverse complement strand
GCTTGTGCGCTCAATGCCACCAGGCCGAAGGCAACAAGGAGCAATACGTGCCACTCCCACCAGGAGAGGCGCCAGTTGCGAGCGAAGGCAATCGCGATCATCGACTCCGCCAGGAGTATGAACGCTGAGGGCACCGCCAGGAGCAACAGAGAGGGATGACGTAGCCACAACTGGACGTATCGCACCGCGCTGCCTGCATAAAGCAGCACGGCCGGCACCGCAAGCCACAGCGGCAAGCCCTCCGCGAGCTGCGGCGGCCGGTTGAGCGGTGGCAGGGAAGCAAGAGACCATGCTCCCCAGACAATCATCAGCCCAAGCAGAGCCAGTCGAAGACGCTTACCGATCCGGACGTTGCGGACCGCACTATCGCCGGAGAGCTCTCGCGTCGACAGCGCTGCGAATACCGAACCGATCGCGACACCAACTGGTGTGGCGATAGCGAAACCAACGTTGCTCCTGCCGAGCAAGACACCCGGAGTCGCCAGCGCGTGCAAGGCGAGAAAACCGGCCGAGGACAAGAAGGCAAGAGAGACATAGAGGAGCCGCGCATCCCCCCGCCGCACGGCCGCTTCACCGGTGGCGTACGCCAGGATGGCTGAGATAACCGCCGTGCTCAGCACGAGCCAGAAGTGCGCAGGATGGTTCTCCCACCGAACATCCAGTGCCGGCCGCCAAAGGAGTAGAGCCAAGCCAAGAAGTGGCACCGCCAGAACGGCGGCCGTAAGACCGATACGCGTTGTGGTGCGCGTGGACTCGGTCATGTCAGCCCTGCGGCGCAGCTAGGAACTGGTGGATTTCGGAGACGACGACCGAGCCTTCGCCGACGGCGGACGCCACGCGTTTGACCGAGCCCGAGCGCACGTCGCCGACAGCAAACAAGCCAGGGACGCTCGTTTCGTGAGGATGCGGCGACCGTGCGAGTCTCCAGGAAGGGCAGGACGCTGCCTCCGCCCCCGTATACAGGAAGCCGTGCGGATCGCGGTCGACCTCTGCTGGGAGCCAGTCCGTCCGCGGCCTTGCCCCAATCATGACGAACAGGCTTTCCAGAGGTAGCCGCTGCTCCTCTCCGCTGTTGCGGTCGCGCATTGTGACCCCTTCCAGCTGTCCGTCCCCGTGCCCGCCAACCACCTCGGTGTTCAGATGCACCTTGATTATTGGCTGCGCAGCTATGGCATTGACCAAGTACGCGGACATGCTGTCCGCCAGGCTGGACCCTCGAACGATCATGTGCACCGATGCGCAATACCTTGCCAGGTGCAGGACCGCCTGGCCCGCAGAATTGCCGGCACCCACTACACCCGCACGCAGCCCAGTCAGCGCCTGGGCTGCCGAGACGCTCGCTCCGTAATACACCCCATGACCACTAAGCTCCTCCAGGCTTGAGATGCCGAGGCGTCGGTATGAGACTCCTGCCGAGATCACCACGGCCCTCGCACAAACCTCACCGACGTTGCCGATCTGAGCCACGAAGCCGCCGCTCTCTCGGGGGGTAAGCCGTTCCACCTCCCTGGTGACAACGAAACGGGCACCGAAAACCCACGCCTGCTGGTACCCGCGCTGCACCAGTTCGGCACCACTCAATCCTCGGGAGAAACCTAGGTAGTTCCGAATCAGTGAACTCATCCCAGCCTGGCCACCGATCGCCTCCCGCTCTACGACGATGGTGCGGATTCCTTCCGACGAGGCGTAAACGGCCGCCCCGAGGCCCGCAGGACCGGCCCCGACGACCAGCAAATCAAAGTCGCGATCAACGTCTCTCAAGCTGGTGGGGATGCCCCACGCCTCCAGGATCTCAGCGTCCGTCGGATCGATAAGACGTGTGCCGCCGATCGCCGGCATCCATACCACGACCTCTCCCTCAGGGTTCCCGAGGTCCGCTAGCACACTTTGTCCGAGCTCGGAGGAACGGGAACGAAAGGCGTGCGGGATGCCGTTCCGACTCAGCAGTTCGCTCACCGCGTACGCCCGCCCGCTGTGCTGCCCTGCGACGACGATAACCTCGCGAAAGTTCGTTGGCTCGCTGCGTGACCACTCCTGAACGAACTCAGCGACGACGCGGTGGAACAGTTCGTCGCGCCTGATCCACGGCTTGAGTACGTAATAGCTGATGTCCCCAATGGCCATGCTCCGCAAGATCTTTTGAGCCGACCCAGCATGGGCCCAGGCGCCCCATGGCACCAGGAGCGCGCGCCGTGCGTTTGGGTGCAGACTCCTTGCCGTCTCAAAGATCTCGGCCCGAGCGTCGTCGGAGAGCGAATCGTCCACCAAGACAAGGGCTACCCGCTCCTGCCGTTGCTTGGCCCCCTGAAGAGTTCTCAACGCATCTTCGGGAAGCAGCTCCCCGCGAACCCGAAAATCAGAACCGAAGGCGCGTTGTAGCTCCCCCTCAATACGTCCAAGCAGACCCGCGTCCGCGTCGACCGCCAAAAGCAGCGGCCGATCACCCCACTCTCCGACGGCCATGACACCAGGCTAGGCATAAGACCGTTACGAGTGTGGAACCCGCCCCTCCGGGATGAGCGATATCGGAGTCGCATTCAGGAAATGAGCCTGCCAGCAGTCTTCGCTCAACCGGCCGTAACTGCACCGTTCGGCGATATCACCGGAGCTTGACTTCTGGCCGCTTCCTGGTCTACAGACTTCGAATCCAGAGCCCGCACATTCTGCCGGGCCCACAACAGAAGACCCAGATAGGCAAGATCAAAGACACTGCACAGAATGCCTAGGCCGAGGATGAATGCTGATCCTGCCAAGACGCCGAACACGATGGTTGGCGCAAGGGTGCCAATCCATTTCGCAACAGCGATAACGATGCTCTGACCTCGCGGGCCTCCGCGGGCTACAAACATCGCGATGAACAGGCCCGACATGAGCAGGTTCTGAAGGAACGCCGCATACTTCGGCGCATCCGCCCATCCGAACTCGACGACGAACAGCCACTGCACGACGTAGGCCGTAACGAACAGGACGACACTCCACGCGATAAACATCGGCCGGCTCACGAAGCCCGGAAACTCCGCTCGGCCGTAACGGAGGAAGGTGTAGATGATCAATATGTCAGCGACGGCCCAAGCGAGGTTGACGAAGGTTTGTACTCCGAGGTAAGTGGCCAGGCCGTGAATCGCATAGATCGATTCCCAAGCGAAGTTCAGCGCGAGTGCGGCCGCGGGTATCGCGTACGTGCGCTGCTGGAAACCGATACGAATCGCGACAATGTAGACCACCGTCCACGCGACACCACTCAGCAGGGTCAACGCCAAGACCATGGTCACTCCCAAGACTCAACAGCGCCCTTCAACTCAAACATGCTTGCAGGTGGCGCCCTCATTGCAAGTTCTAGGCGCCCGGCGGCATTCCCGGAAGCGACTCGACCAGGCCGTTCTGGCATACGATCGTGACGATGGCCGACGACTCGACAACGGGTATCCGCGGGATTGCCGGTACGGGTGAAACCGCGAACGACGGAAGGCGTGAGCTGACCGTCCCTGCCGCCTCCATCTGTCATGTCGTCCATGCCGAAGAAGTTGTCGAGCTGCAGCTCAACCGCGAGAGGCTCGAACGTCTGCTCGCCAGCGGCAGCTTCTTCTGGATCGACCTACCCCAGCCGAGCAAGGAAGACTTCGCCGTCCTCCGTGATGTCTTCCAGTTCCATCCGCTCGCGCTCGAGGATTCGGAGCACTTCGGGCAGCGAGCGAAGCTCGAGGACTATGACGACTTCGTCTTCCTGGTCGTCTATGGGGCGGTGCCCGACCAGGACAGGTTGGTCGAGGTGCACTGCTTCTATTCCGAACGCTTCCTCATCACCGTGCACCGGGACGAGGCGCCGGCCTTTGCCGAGGTGCGGCATCGCTACCAGGTCCGCAAGGCGCCGGTCGATACCCCTGCACTGCTGCTCTACCGGATCATCGACGCATTGGTGGACAGCTTCTTCCCGATCCTGGCTGACTTCGACGACCGGATCGATGAACTCGAGAACGAGACCTTCCTGCATGCGAGCGACAAACAGCTCCAGGAGATCTTCGCGATGAAGCGGCTGCTCGTCGGGATGCGAAAGGCGGTGACCCCTCAGCGGGATCTGTTTGCGGGTGTCTTGGCTGGGGTCGTCGAGCTGCCCGGTATGACAACCGAGGCGGAACGCCACTTCCGTGACATCTACGATCACCTGATCCGGATCAGCGACCTGATCGATAGCTACCGCGACCTGCTCAGCAGCTCGATGGATGTGTTCCTCTCAACCGTCTCCAACCGACTCAACATCGTGATGAAGGAGCTGGCGGTGATAGCCACCATCTTCTTGCCGCTCACCTTTATCACCGGTTTCTTCGGCCAGAACTTCGGCTGGCTGGTGCGGAACATCGACGGCTGGCCCGCGTTCGCGGTGCTCGGCCTCGGGATTGAGATCCTTGCCATCGCCATCCTGATGATGTTCTTCAAGCGCCGCAGATGGTTTTAGATATCGACCGCTGCGGCAGATCCGATTCATGCAGATCTATGCCTTCTTTGCTGCCGCCCTCGTCCGCACTCGGCGTGGTGGCACTCAACGGTCAGGAAGCTCGATCGCGTTTTGCCGCCTCGAGGCGGCTGGCGAGTCGTCCGGAACCGCATTTGACCCGCGTTTGCCGTCTCCAGGCGGCTCGGGTCAAGCAGCTATGGAAGAACGTCAGGAAGCCAGCAGCCAAGTGATGGCCAAGATCACCGGCACCGAGAGCAGTGTGGCCAGGAAGATGGTGTCTCGCGCCAAGATCACGCCCCGGTCGTAACGCATGGCTATGGTGAAGATGTTCTGCGCAGTGGGCAGCGCGGCGATCACGGTGACGGCGAGCAGGTCTTGCCCGACAAGGCCCAATGCGTACGCACCGATGAGGTAGGCCGCAATCGGCTGCACGATCAGCTTGAGCAACGCCAGGGTGGCGATCTGGATCGGTGGCTCGCCGGCGCCCGGTCGTGGTCCAAGCCGAAGAGAGATGCCGTAGGCCAGCAGCATGCTGGGCACGGCCATCCCCCCAACCAGAGTCAGCGGCGCGTTGATGGCGACCGGTAGTTTGATGCCGGTCAGAGCCAGCGCCAATCCGATCAGCGATCCGACCGCAAGCGGGTTGCGAAACGGCCGACTGAGGCGAATGAGAAGCAGCCGCCGCCTCGAGATCCCTGGGCTCGGAACATGGGTGATTCCGTCGAGCACGGCAAGTCCGCTCGGTTGCAGGATGACCAACTGAGCCAGCCACATTGGTGCGATCAATGCCGCGTCACCGAGGGCGTACGCGGCGATTGGCAGGCCGAGGTTGCCCGCGTTGACGTAGGCCGCACAGAAGGCCGCGATGACCGTGTCGCCGGCCTCTCGTTTCCAGAGCAGTCGAGCCAACAAGACGGCTATGGTCGCGGCCACTACGACGCTGCCGAGCGAGGCGATCAGGTTGGCTGAGAGCAGCCGGTTGACATCTGTTTCGCCCAGCACCGTGACCATGAGGGCCGGGGTGGCCACGTAGAAGGCCACCCGGGTCAGCACGCCTTGGGCGGTGGCGTCGAGAATCTTCACCTGGGCAAGGAAAAAGCCCAGGCCGATGATGATGCCGATGATGGCGAATCCGGCCAGCGCGCCCTGCACGTTGTCGCTCCTTCAGGCGGTCGTCGACTCGAACTTCAGCCAGATGATGCATCGGAAGTCCAGATCGACCGTCGCGCTGTCAGCTAGAACTCCGTAGCGGCTGAGGAGCAGCACAAGAGCCTATCTCGGACCGCCCGAGAAGCCGCTTGCGTTCGAGGCTCGTGGGCAGCGGTCCCAGCGCGTTGCTCACGACTGACTCGCCGAGCAACGTCGGCTATCTCTAGATGGCAAACACGTGTCAAATTCGCCGATCAGACACTCGTCAGCCGTCGCAAGACGGGAAACGCACAGGATCAGCCGGCACCCTCACCGGTAAGGAGGTCAGCTGGCCGCCTCTGCGATCCCTTCGGGGACATCCCATAACGATCCAGCAGATAGCCGACCTCGCTTGCGGCACGAGATCAAACCCGCCCCGCCAATGTGGACACCTGGCCTGAGCAGCGCAAATGGACCTTGGAAGGTCACATCAGGCCAGGATCGCGGAGTCGCGGGTCGGGCGGGAGTCTCCGTCAGCACGGATCGGTGACGCCTTCGCGACCCAGCCGACAGGAACGTCCGGGATGTCTACCCAGCGGGGCACATAGTGCTCGAGGAAGATCTGGCTGACAAGCTCGCTGCGGCTCCGGACGTCGGTCTTGCTGAAGATCGACTTGAGATGGTCCTGGACGGTATGCGGCGACAAGGCGAGGGCGTACGCCATCTGCCTCGTGGAGAGCCCTTCCATGCACAGCCGCGTCACCTCGGATTCTCGCTCGGACAGTCCGTACGCGAGCGTGACGAGTGGAGCGACGGCGGCTGGGGTGGCAGGCTGGATGATGACTGCGGTGCGTGCGTCGGCACCGCCGGCCAGCCGAGTGCCGTACAGCAGCAGCCAGGAGCCGGACCTGGTCCGTACGCGGGAGCGCGCGCCTATTTCAAGCGGATCTTGGCCCGGGTCGAGGCTGCGGGCCGTCGCAGCGACCGCTTGGATGATCTTGGATTCCGCTGGGATGGAAGGCGGCGGGATTTCCACCATCTGGCCGATCCAATGCTCAGCGCCGGGCGACAGCGACTCAAGGTTGCCGTCTCCGTCGAAGACAATGACGCCTGGGCCGTGAGCCGGGCCATCCATCGCATCCGGCGCGGTGATAAGCAGGGCGCGGCGGAACCCATCGGCGATCGGCTCTGACAGCGATGCCAAGCAGCGCACCTCGTCCTCGGTGAACCATCGTCGGTCGGAATCCCTGAGCAACCCTGCGGCCGCCCAGTACGTGCCGCCGATCACGAAGGAGACGCGCAGCTCGTCTCCGATCCCGTAGTTCTCGTGGGATCGGTGTCTGGCGCTGCGGGAAGGATCGCCGTGGGTCGCAAGGCTCGTGGCTCCGGCGATCCGGCCGCTGCGGGCGAGGAACCACCATTTGTTCACGTCGTCGACCAAGTATTCGTAGGTAGCCAGCCAGGTGCCCGAGCACGCGATGCCCTGGTTGAGGTTGCCGGTGAACAGCAGCGTGCCGGGGTCGACGGTGTGCCAGCAGTTGCGGTCAAAGGGCACGATGCCAGCTAGTACCTCGGAGGTCGCCTGGGCAAAGCTGACCCAGTCCAGGCGAGCGTCGGCAAGCCCGGTGATCTCACGGCGGGCACGGCGGAGCCGCTCCCGGTTCATGCACCGATGGTAAGCGCGCCTTCCAGGCCGGGCCACTCCCAAATTTCTGGGATGTGCTCGGCGGGGTTCCCCTCGCCTCTGGGATTCCCGCGGCGGCCGCCGTCGCGCAGGATCGGCTCGAACCGACCGATCAAGGAGAGCTCATGACCGCCACACACGCACCCGCGGAAGCCCTCGCCGCAGGGCCCATAGCGACCGAGCCGAATCCCGCGACCATCATGCAGCTTGCTTCGGGCTTCATGGCTGCCAAGCACCTGTTCGCAGCCAGCGAGCTCGGACTGTTCGAAGCGCTGGCCGACTCCCCGGCGAATCTGGACGCGCTCGCCGCCCGAACCGGGCTTACCCGCCGAGCGGCGCGGATAAGCGCCGACGCCATGGTGGCGCTAGGGCTGCTTGAATTCCAGGACGGCACCTACCGCAACGGCGAGACGGCCGCTCGCTTCCTGGCCGGCCCTGGACCTGGCGACCTGCGTCCCTTCCTGAAGCTCTGGGACAAGATCAGCTACCCGGCCTGGACGAGGCTCGCCGAGGCCCTAGCCAGCGGGCCGCCGCGGGAAATCTTCGAGCTCGATGATGACCTCCAGCAGGTGGCCTCCGCCGGGATCGAGGCGAGACTCGCCGGGCCGGCGACCACGCTGCCCGAGGCATTCGACTTCGGCTCCCACAAGCGGCTGCTCGACATCGGCGGCGGCACCGGCTCATGGTCAATCGCCATCGCCCAGCGTCACCAGAACATCACCGCCGCCATCCTCGAGCTGCCCACAGCCGTCGAGCTGGCCCGCAGCCGGGTGACCGCTGCCGGGCTTCGGCAGCGGATCACCGTGATCACCGGCGACGCCATGGCGGGCGAGTTGCCCGCCGGCTACGACGTGTTCCTGCTGGCCAACCTCATCCACTACTGGTCTGCGGAGCAGAACCAGGATCTGCTGCAGCGCGTACGCCGGGCCGCCCAACCGGGCTCGGCCCTCCTGCTGGCAGACTTCTGGACCAACCCGGGCCACACCGAGCCCTTGCAGGCCGCCCTGATGGCCGGCGAATTCGCTGTGCACATCCGCAACGGCGACGTCTACAGCGTGGAGGAGGTCCACGACTGGCTGGACCGCACCGGCTGGCGCTTCGCAGATCATCGCCCACTCGCCGGGCCGCAAAGCCTCATCGTCGCCGAAGCGGCCTGAGCAACCGAAGCCCCGGGTCGAGGGCAGGTAACAGGAAAGATCAGCCGGACTCGGTACCGGGCGGCAGTGCTTCGGCGTCGACTTCCGCCGCTGACATGCCAGCGGCGCGCTCAGTGGCACTCCAGGCTGCGAGCAGCTTCAGCTGGTCCTCAGCCTGACTGCCCGGTTCGGCGGAATAAGCGATCATGGTCAGCCCGTCGCCGGCCAGGTCGAGGGCGTCGCCGGTCAGCTCGATCTCCCCGACCACTCGGTTGCTCAACCGTTTGCGGGCGGTCCGGTGCAGCCGTACGTCATGCCGAGCCCAGCGCGCGGCGAAACCGTCACCGCGGGTCGTCAGCTCACCGATCAGGTCGCTGAGGCCGCGGTCGGTCGGGTCGCGACCAGCCTGGGCGCGCAGAGCGCCGACCAGGTCCTGGGCAATCGTGTCCCAATCCACGAAGAAGGCCTTGGCATAGGGGTCGAGGAACACGAACCGGGCCAGGTTGAACGGCAACTCGTCCCGGACCAGCACACCGTCGTAGAGGGCAAGGCACAAGTCGTTAGCGGCCAGAATGTCTAGCCGCGCGTTCCGCACGTACGCCGGCGTGCCGGTCATCCCATTCAGGATGCTGAGTACGGCGGGCCGGACCCGGGTCACCGCCGGCTTGGCCGGACGCGACCGTGAAGCTGGGACCGATGCCTTGGCAAGGTCGAACAGATGCTGCCGCTCTGCCTCATCCAACTGCAAAGCCCGGGCCAGGGCGTCCAGAACCGAGTCCGAGACCCCCGACAGGTTCCCGCGCTCGAGCCGGGCGTAATAGTCGAAACTCACCCCGGCCAGCGAGACCTCCTCACGCCGCAGCCCTGGCACCCGCCGCTTCTCGCCGTAGGTCGGCATCCCGACCTGCTCCGGGGTGATCCGGGCCCGGCGGCTGGCCAGGAAGTCGTGCACGGCTTGACGGTCCACACCTCGACACTACGAGCCGATCGCCAGGCTGAGGAAGGTACTGCCAGGACGCGGGTTGGCGGCCTCTATGCCCGCGACCGAATCGCCGCACAGGTCTCAGCCGTGGAGGCTGCTCCCGTCTGTGATGAGCCGCCTTGGCGTGTACTGGCAATGCCTGTTTCATCGCGTGGGTGAGTTCTAACGTCGAGAATGCGGATCGCCGCACGCCTTGCGGACCTGCAGACCAAAGCACCCCCTGGAACTCGTAAGGAGCAGCAATGATCAAGCGCACCCTCGGCAGCAGCCGACTAGAGGTATCCGCGATCGGATTGGGCTGCATGGGGCTTAGCCACGCGTACGGTCCGGCCGTCAGCCAGCAGGACGGCATCGCCCTCATCCGCACCGCCGTCGACCTCGGCATCACCTTTTTCGACACCGCCCAGGTGTACGGCCCGTTCAGGAACGAAGAGCTTGTCGGCAAGGCCTTAGCTCCGGTCCGCGAGCAGGTCGTCATCGCCACCAAGTTCGGTTTCTCCTTCGACGGCAGCAGCGGGACCGGTCTGGACAGCCGGCCGGAGTACATCAAGACAACGGTCGAGGACTCCCTTCGCCGGCTGGGCGTGGAGAGCATCGACCTGCTCTACCAGCACCGCGTCGATCCCGACGTGCCGATGGAGGACGTGGCCGGCGCGGTCAAGGAGCTCATCGCCGCCGGCAAGGTCAAGCATTTCGGGGTGTCCGAAGCTGGGGTGGACGCGATCCGACGCGCCCACGCCGTGCAGCCGGTCACGGCGTTGCAGAGCGAGTATTCCCTGTGGTGGCGTGAACCGGAAGCTGAGATCCTCCCGACGCTGGCCGAGCTCGGCATCGGGTTCGTGCCGTTCAGTCCGCTCGGCAAAGGCTTTCTCACCGGCACGATCGACAGCACCACGTCCTTCAGCGACTCCGACTTGCGCAACACGCTGCCGCGGTTCACCGAGGAGGCTCGCGTTGCCAATCAGGCCCTCGTCGACCTGCTGGCGACCGTCGCCGCACGCAAGGGCGCCACCACGGCGCAGGTGGCGCTGGCTTGGCTGCTGGCCCAGCACACGTGCCCATCCCCCGGCACCACGAAGGTCCACCGCCTGCAGGAGAACTCCGGGGCGGTCGACATCGAGCTCGCCCCCGAGGACCTCGAGGAGATCACCGCAGCCGCCGACCGGGTCGACGTACAGGGTGAGCGCTACCCCGCCCACATGCAACGGTGGATCAATCGCTGATCGCTGACCAGGTATGTCACAGATGCGCCACCGTCAAACTCGCACGACCAGGGGGACTTTGAGCCGCCGATCCCTCGTCCACGCCGCCTTGGCCGTAGGCGCTGCAGCAGTGGCCGGCATCGGGACCAGCGGATGCGGTGCCTCGCGGACCGAGCCCTCCCCGTTAGCGACAGGACGCGGCACACCGATGCCTGAGACCACCGAACGCCCCGGCGAACGCAGGATCCTCCTCGCCTACTACTCCAGGACCGGGGAGAACTACTACTACGGGGGCCGCCGGATCCTGGAGGTCGGCAACACCGAGGTGCTGGCCGGCATGATCCGCCAGCTCATCGGGTGCGATGTCTACGAGATCGAAGCCGCCGACCCCTACCCCTACAGCTACGACGCCACCGTCGATCGCAACGTGCGCGAGCAGAATGACAGCGCTCGACCGGACATCGCGAACCCGCTTAGGTCCATCAGCGACTACGACACCGTCCTGGTCGGCAGCCCGATCTGGAACAACCGAGTGCCGATGATCATGTCGACCTTTGTGGAGAGCTTGGACTTCGGCGGCAAGACCCTCTACCCGTTCGTCACCTACGCGGTAAGCGGCCTCGGTTCAACCGAACGCGACTACGCCGCCTCCGCACCCAGCGCCACGATCGGTGAAGGTCTTGCGGTACGCGGCGAAGAAGTGCAATCCGCCCAGTCGCAGGCCGAGCAGTGGCTGCGCCGGCTCCGCTTACGCAGCTAGGCCGCAGCTCTCAGGAGCCGCCGGGCTTGGCGCGTACTGGCAGTGCCTGTTTCATCGCCCGGCTGAGTTCTAGCGTCGTGAGCGGGCATAGCCGCCGGTCGACGGGTGGTACACGACTGAATGCCACCACCAACCTGAACGAACCCATAACCACGAGAAAACGAGGTACACCATGCCAGATGTCTCCACCCTGACGCTGAACAACGGCGTCGAGATGCCCGCACTGGGTCTAGGAGTGTTCCAGACACCACCGGATGAGACGCGGTCGGCGGTTGAGGCGGCGCTCTCCGCCGGCTACCGGCACATCGACACCGCAGCTGCCTACGGCAACGAGCGGCAGGTCGGAGAAGCAGTGCACAATTCCAGGCTGGACAGCGCTGAGGTCTTCTTGGAGACCAAGATCTGGATTAGCGACTACGGATACGACAAGACGTTGCACGGCTTCGAGAAGAGCGCGCGCAAGCTCGGAGTCGACCAGATCGACCTGCTGATCTTGCACCAGGCGCTGCCGTCGGACTTCGAGGCGACTTTGGAGGCCTACCGGGCCTTGGAGACACTGCTCGCCGACGGGAAGGTACGAGCCATCGGCGTCAGCAACTTCATGGTCGAGCACCTCACCACACTGCTCGAGCGCACTACGGTCGTCCCGGCAGTCAATCAGATCGAGCTCCATCCCTACTTTGCGCAACGAGAAGTGCAGGCCCTCGACGCCGAGAACGGCATCTTGACCCAGGCCTGGTCCCCGATCGGCGGCATCACCTTTTACCGGGATGGGCAGCACAGCAGTACCCTGGACGACCCGGTTATCGGCGACATCGCCAAGGCCCACGACAAGACTCCCGCACAAGTCATGCTGCGCTGGCATCTGCAGCAGGGCCGCTCGGTGATCCCGAAATCGACCAACCCGCAGCGGATCGCCGAGAACATCGACGTGTTCGACTTCGAACTCTCCACCGAGGAGCTCGCTGCGATCGACGCCCTTGACACTGGCAAGCGGGGTGGCCCGGAGCCTGAGTTGATCACGTTGGAAAGCTTCGGGCGCCCGATCCCCGAGGACTAGTTGACTCGGCCGTGTGCCTCTGCTGTGCGGTCGAGCGGTCGGGCTCCGATTGGGATCGGGAAGTCAGGCGGGTCAGGATGAGCTGAACAAACGCCGGGCCGCGTAAGCCTGAGGGCTGAGCCCAACCAGCAAGAGAGGAGCAGATTTCACATGGGACGTCGAGTTTCTTGCACATCAACGTGTGCCTCGACGGGTACGTGGAACGCGAGAACCGTGACTGGCAGTTCGTGAACGACGAATTCGAGGAGTACATCAACGATGTACTGCGCTCGATCGACGGCATGATTCTTGGGCGGGTCGCGCACCAAAAGCTCGCCGAGTACTGGCCGGTCGCCGCCGAGCAGGGTGGTGACCGATCACAGGCGCCCGACCGTGGAGCTCCGCACGTCACGTCGAGGGCCGTGAATTTGATGAACTCGCTTCCGAAGTATGTGGTGACCGACAGCTCTCCACCACAAGCCGGGCGAGCTCCCAGCTGCTCCCGGCTGACGCCTTGGCCGACGCGGTCGGCGAGCTGAAAGCCCAGCACGGTAAGGATCTCGCCGTTTTCGCCGGTGCCACGGTCGCCCAGATCTTTTAACAATCTCGGCCTCCTCGACGAGTACCGG
>JAICEV010000048.1 GCA_025923975.1 Propionibacteriaceae bacterium | reverse complement strand
GGTGCGCCGGCTGCGATTGACTGGGAGGCCACCTTGGCGTTTCGACGTCACCTCTTCCGCTACGGTCTTGGGGTCGCCGAGGCCATGGACACCGCCCAGCGCAACATGGGTCTGGACTGGCCGGCTACTCAAGAGTTGATCACTCGCAGCGCGGCACTCGCTCGCGATCATGGAGCCCGAATCGCCTCTGGCGCTGGAACCGACCAGCTGCTTGCTCCAGCGGGCAGCCTCAACGAGGTAACGGGTGCCTATCTCGAGCAGGTCGAGTTCGTCGAGGCGGCCGGCTCGCAAGCGATTGTGATGGCCTCCCGTCAGCTGGCGGCCGTGGCTCGCAGCGCCGATGACTATCTTCAGGTCTATTCGAGTGTGCTGGCTCAGGCGAGCCGACCGGTCATCCTGCACTGGCTGGGTGAGATGTTCGACCCCCAGCTCAGCGGGTACTGGGGATCGGTCGACATACCGACCGCGACGCGTACGTTCTTAGGTTTGATCCACGAACACAGCGCCAAGGTCGACGGAGTGAAGGTCTCGCTGTTGTCGGCTGATCATGAGCAGGAGCTGCGTGCCGCCCTGCCCCCTGGCGTCCGGCTCTACACCGGTGACGACTTCAACTATCCGGAGCTCATCGAGGGTGACGGCGATCATCACTCCGACGCTCTGCTCGGGGCGTTCGCCGCGATCGCGCCGGCCGCCTCAGCCGCCCTGAACGCGCTCGACGCCGGCGACATTGACGGATATCGCCGGGAGATGACCCCGACGCTGCCGCTGTCCCGACATCTCTTTGCGACGCCCACCTACTACTACAAGACGGGAATCGCCTTCCTCGCCTGGCTGAACGGCCACCAGGACGGTTTTGTCATGGTCGGCGGCCTGCAGTCCGCTCGCTCGATCGTTCACCTAGCCCGTGTCTTCGAACTGGCCAATGAGGCACAGTTGCTGACTGAGCCAGACCTCGCGGCTCACCGCCTTGGCCTGTTGTTTGCGACCGCTGGCCTGGCCAGATGACTAGCCGGGCGGGGCTGGGCCGGCTCTCGCTCAACCAGCGGACCACCGCCTCCTGGTCGCTACCGGAAGCGATCAAGGGTTGCGTCGACGCCGGCCTCGGTGCGATTGGGATATGGCGGGAACAGCTCGCCGAGGTGGGTCTCGACGAGGCGCGTCGGCTGGTTGCCGATTCCGGGTTGCGCGTCTCGTCGCTATGCCGGGGCGGGTTCTTCACGACTGCAGATCCTGCAGAGGCGGCGAATGCGGAGGCAATGAACCGCGAGGCCATCGAGGAGGCTGCGGCGCTGAATGCGGCGACGGTGGTGCTCGTCCCAGGAGGACTGCCGCCAGGCGATCGGGATCTGGTTGCCGCCCGGGATCGCGCCGCCCGAGCGATTGAGCGGCTAGTCCCGTACGCCCACGAGCGCGGGGTCAACCTCGGCATCGAGCCGATGAATCCCATCTACGCCGCAGATCGAGGCGTCATCTCCACGCTGGCCCAGGCGCTGGATATTGCCGAGCGCTTCGACGCCGCCGACGTCGGTGTAGTGGTGGACACGTTCCACGTCTGGTGGGAACCAGGCGTCGGCGACCAACTGCAGCGCGCCGGACCACGCATCGTCAGCTACCAGATTTGTGACTGGATAACACCGCTTCCGGCGGACACCCTGCTGGCTCGCGGCATGATGGGCGACGGCCACATCGATTTCCCTGCCTTCACGCAATCGGTCGCGCGGGCTGGATACCGCGGCGATATCGAGGTGGAGATCTTTAACGCCGAGCTGTGGGCGGCACCACCCGCCGAGGTCGTAGACACGATGGCGGAACGTTATCTCGAACTGGTACAGCCCTATCTCGCTGAGTGAGGAGCACGACGAAAAGTGTGGACCCTTTCAGGATTCATTGACGAGATCTCTGACGACTTCAGCCTGCAATGCACAATCGCTGGCGAGCTCGGCCTACGGTATGTGGAGGTCCGCAGCGCCTGGGGAACCAACATCCTCGACCTCGACGACGGCCAACTGAGCAGAGTGCGGGAGACGCTCAGCGTGTACGGGCTGAAGGTTTCCAGTATTGGCTCGCCAATCGGCAAGATCTCTATTGACGATGAGTTTCCACCTCACCTGGATCGGATGCGGCACGCTGTCGAGGTCGCCAAGACCCTCGAAGCTCCGTACATCAGGATCTTCTCGTTCTTCATCCCGGAGGGCACAGATCCGGACAGTCGGCGTGACGAGGTGCTCAGCCGCATGGAGGACTTGGCCGACGTGACCGCCAATAGCGATGTGATCTTGGTGCACGAGAACGAGAAGGACATCTACGGCGACATTCCGCGCCGCTGCCTAGACATCGTCACCTCGGTGTCATCGCCCAAGCTGCGGCTGGCCTGGGATCCGGCCAACTTCGTCCAGGTTGGAGTGCGACCGTTCACCGAGGGGTACGAGATGCTGCGTCCCCATGTGAGCTACATCCAGATCAAGGACGCGCTGCTGGCGAACGGAACGGTCGTGGTCGCCGGTGCTGGCGACGGCGAGGTGCGGGAGACGGTACGCGCCCTCCAAGCTGACGACTTCGATGGGTTCTTCTCGCTGGAGCCACACCTCGGTGAGTACACGGCGTTCGGGGCACTGTCCGGACCGGAGCTGTTCACCAGGGCCTGGAGGGCCTTTACCAAGATTCTCAGCAGCGAAGGGATCCAGTACGCATGAGCACCGGCAGCGAAGCCAACCACCGAATCCGGCTGGCCCTTGTCGGTGCCGGCGTTATCGGCACGATCCACGGGGCGGTGATCAGCGATTTAGCCGACCGGATGGACCTCGTCGCGGTTGTCGACACCCACCGCGATCGGGCCGAGCGGCTGGTCGCGGAGCATGGCGGGAAGGCGTTCACCTCGCTGACGGATGCACTGGAGGCCGTTGAAATCGACGTGGTCTCGGTCTGCACACCAACCGGCCGGCACGGCGAGGTCGCCATCGAGGCCCTGCAGGCAGGCAAGCACGTGATCATCGAGAAACCCGCCGAGACCACGGTTGAAAAGACCGACGAGATCATCGCGGCTCAGCGCCGCGCCGGCACTCAGGTCGCCGTTATCTCTCAGCACCGGTTCGACCCCGCCACCGAGGTGGCGGTAGCGGCCATCGGTAACGGTGAGCTCGGCCGGCTGACCAGCGGCATCGCCTCGATCGACTGGTGGCGTGGGCAGACGTACTACGACTCCGGCAACTGGCGCGGCACCTGGGAGCTCGACGGCGGGGGAGCGCTGATGAACCAGGGCGTGCACACCGTCGACCTGCTCGTGGCCACCATGGGCCGCCCCGTCGAGGTCTTTGCTTACACCGGCACGCTCGCGCACGAGCGGATCGAAGTCGAAGACGTCGCTGTCGGTGTGGTGCGGTTCGAGAACGGCGCCCTCGGTGTCCTGCATGCCACCACCGCCGCGTACCCAGGGCTCAGCGCCCGGCTGCAGGTGCATGGCGACCGCGGCTCGGTCGTCATTGACAACGACAAGCTGACCTTCATCCACCGCACTCCGCGTGACAGCAGCGCCGAAGAGCGGGCGTACGGCAATCCGGGCACGGCGATCAACCAGATCGCCGACTACCCCGATGCCTCGGGTGTCGCCGCGCAGACCGCCGGCAGCACCCCCGGTCAGCTAGCCATAGACGCCCATCGCCGCCAATACGAGAACTTCCTCGCCGCGCTCACCGGTCGGGAGGCGCTGCGGGTGGTTCTGGAGACCAACCGGCAAGCCATCGCGATCATCACCGGCGTCTACGAATCCGCTCGCACCGGCCGCCCGGTCAGCCTGCAATGACCACGCCCAGCGGGCGACGAATCGCTGTCAACCCATCCCGTATTGGAGCAAGGCCGGCAAGACCAAGGAGGTGCTCGAAGAGGCGTTTGCCGACTTCGCCTACCAGTGGCACAGCGGAACCTTCCTGTCTGATACCGGGCTGCTCAGCCGGACGGCTCGACCAGGTAGACGCGGCGCCCTTCCGAGAGTCCCTTCAGCTCGCGCACGCCACGATCAGTGAAGTCGATCGGCGAGCCCGCTAGCAGCTCGCGGGTCGCCCATGAGGCGTAGACCTCGCCCGGCCCGGCCAGGTCTGCAATCCGCGCTGCAATGTGCATCGCCGCGCCGCGGACGTTGCCGCCCTCGAGCTCGATCTCGCCGGTGTGGACCGCTGCCCGGATCTCGAGGCCGATGCTTGACGCCGCCCGACCGATCTCCTGAGCGGCATGGATAGCTCGTTCAGGCGCCGTCGAACATGGCCACGAACCCGTCGCCGGTCGTCGCGACCTCGCGGCCGCGGAATCGGTCGAGGACGGCCCGCACTGCCTGGTCGTGCCTAGCCAGCAGGTTGCGCCACTCGCCGTCACCAAGCTGGAGGGCACGGGCTGTGGAGTCCACGATGTCGGTTACCAGGAGAGTCGCCACCACGCGGTCGAAGCCGCCGCCCTCAGTACGCGCGAACGCCGTACTCGGCTGCCAGTCGATCGTGATCCACGGCTGGTCGCCCACGACCCAAGCGTCGTGGCCCGGCGGAACCTCATACAACTGACCCGCCTCGATCAGCAGCTCAGCGCCCTCGCGCATCCGGATCCGTGCGCTGCCGGAGACGCATAGGCCGATGTGGTGGTACTCGCACAGCTCGGTTCGCGCGATCGGCTTGATCGATTCGCTCCAGCGCCAGCCGGGCTGGAGGACCGAGCGGCCGATGCGGATCTCGCCCATGTCATACGTCTCGAGGTGGCCGTACGCGATCTGTCGGACATCGTCCGGCTCGCCGAAGGGCCGCCGTTGAAGCTTCACCATCGTCTGGCAACCCTAGTGCCGGGAAGCGCGTCAGCGCGCGACACCCTCGGCCTGAGGAACGCCTACCACCGACCGTCGCTCCGGCCTTGGTCCGTCGAGGATCCTTTCCACCTCCCGGATGAAGGGGAGTGGCGCATTGGGTCCGATTGCATCTCCCAGGCAATAGGAGCGGTAGGTCCGGCGCGCCTCGGCCAGGGAGTCGGGGCCGAGCAGCTCGTCGAGTGCGGCCGGCAGCGTGCTCAGGTCGCCTTCGATGACGTACGCGACCCGTGCCATCGGGATCGCCTTGCGGAATGCGGCCCCCTGTTGCTGGATCGCCACCATGGCGAAGGGCTTCCCGCTTGCCAGGAAGTCCGAAGCGACCGACGACACGTCGGTGATCAGCGCGTCGCAGTGGTTGAAGCAGTCGGGAATGTCCCAGTCGACTTCGGCGGCACGGCCGGAGACATGTTGCCGACCAGTGGCCTTACGGTCTGCGTTGAGCCGACGCTGGATGTCGCGCGCTATTCCGGTCGTCTGCGGGTCGCGGTAGGTATGCGGATGCGGGCGGAAGATCACTGTGACGCCGCGTGCCAGCAACGCATCAACAATTTGAGCACCCAACTGTAATGAGGAGTAGTTGGTGTTGGGCTTGCCGCCGTGCCAGGTCGGCGCATAGAGCACCGTACGCGGTGCCTCCGGCGGCAGCGGGACATCCCGTGTCTCGATGCGCTCGATCTGCGGGCGCCCCACGATGGCGAATTGCTCCTGGCGGATCCTGACGCCATGCACCGCGTAGCGATCTACGCCCTGCTGGCCAGACACGAAGACCTTGTCGAAGGCTGCATGCCGGGCGCTGTAGTTGGCTGCCTTATCCGAGTCACCATGGTTCAACCAGATGTGGGTTAGCCGGTCGAAGCGCAACATGTCGGCATTGGCCTGATGGTTTTGGACGTAGAACGCAATCTTCAGCGAGTCGACGACCAGATGCCAGAGCCGCCCGTGCGCGCTCTGGAACTTGGGAAGCACGATCGGTGCGGAAGTCAACTCTGTGAGCTCCGGCACGGTGCTCGGATGGCACGTGATCACAATGAAGCGGCGGTTGAGACGCTCAAAGTAGGGCAGCCACATGCCGACCTGGTACCGGGCGCCGTTTCGAGCGGCGTAGTACACGGCGAACTCGGGTTGATATTGCTGCAGCGCCTTGCGGATGCCCTTCGAGGAGCGCTGGCTGATCTGCAAGGCTCGAACGGCGTACCAAGTCATGATCAACGCCGCCAAGCTGCCGATCGCCACGATCACCGCATAGCACCAGCCGGGAGCTCCGATCAGTGCCAGCAGTTCACCCACGGCCGCGACCGCGAACAGGGAAAGCGCCACAAGCGTTGGATTGAAAGGTGGCCGTGGCACGGTAGGGAAGCCCGGCAGCTGTATTGCGACGGGCGTCCCCTTGTCCATCAGCACGCGAATCGTGGGCTCGGCGAGGACCGCGAAGATCCCGAGCCCGGTAGCGACCCAGATCCACGTTGCCTGGTCGGGCCGACGGGCAAGGTAGGTTGCCGCAACGGCGAGCAGGACGACTATCCGCTGCGCCTGATAGGCCGCCAGCAGCGAGCGGCCGCGTCCTATGTCGCGGCGCATCAACCAGCCGAGAATGATCAGCGACGCGATGGCCAAAGCGGCGCCCAGCCAGAAGATGAGCGAGCCGGCAGCGGTGAGCATGACGACAGCGCCGACGACCACGCAAATGTTGAAGAGATTGTTGATGATCAGATCAACAACTCTCGATCGGGTGGCACCGGCGAAGGTGGACCAAGCGCCGAGGTTCTTGGTCTGGGCAGGCTTCGGTGACTCCATCGCAGGGAAAGGGTATATCCGTAACCGGACTTGTGCGCGTACCTTTCAACTGCCGGTGCTGTCTGGTCTGCACGGTTACGATGAGGCAGTGGCACAAGGTGATGGCCTACTGAACCACGACATCGACCCCAAGGATCGCCGACCTCAGGATGCATGTGGGGTTTTCGGTGTCTGGGCTCCTCACGAGGAGGTGGCCAAGCTCACCTACTTCGGCCTTTACGCTCTGCAGCATCGGGGGCAGGAGTCGGCGGGAATTGCGGTCAGCAAGGGCTCACAGATTGTGGTCTTCAAAGACATGGGGCTGGTGTCCCAGGTCTTCAACGAGGCGACACTGGATTCGCTGGGCAATGCGCATCTGGCGATCGGGCATTGCCGCTACTCCACAACCGGTGCAAGTGTCTGGAAGAACGCCCAACCAACCTTCCGCTCTACCGCGGTCGGGAGTATTGCCCTCGGTCATAACGGCAACCTGACCAATTCGTTGGAGCTGCAGAGTTGGCTGACTGAGCGCGACAAGCACGCCGGCTCACTGCTTCCTGGATCGCTGTCCAACGATGCGACCAGCGACACGTCCCTGATCACCGGGCTGCTGGCGACCTTCCCTGGGCTTAGCACAGAGGAGGCGGCATTGCAGGTGCTGCCTAAGCTGCGTGGCGCGTTCAGTTTGGTCTTCATGGATGAGGAGACGCTGTACGCCGCACGGGATCCACAGGGCATCCGGCCGCTGGTGCTGGGCCGGCTAGAACGCGGCTGGGTAGTGGCGAGCGAGACCGCCGCGCTGGACATCGTCGGGGCTACGTTCATTCGGGAAGTAACACCGGGTGAGCTGGTCGCTGTGGACGCCAACGGGTTGCGTAGTCGTACTTTCGCTAAGGCTGACCCGAAGGGCTGCCTGTTCGAGTACGTCTACCTGGCGCGGCCGGACACCATGATCTCGGGTCGGAGGTTGCACTCCGTGCGAGTGGAGGTCGGGCGTACGCTCGCGCAGGAGTGCCCAGCCGATGCCGATCTGGTGATTCCGGTCCCCGAGTCGGGTACGCCCGCGGCGATTGGATACGCCGAAGCCTCCGGGATTCCATATGGGCAGGGACTTGTCAAGAACTCCTACGTCGGCCGCACCTTTATCCAGCCCAGTCAGACCATCCGCCAGCTGGGAATCCGGTTGAAGCTGAATCCGCTGCGGGACGTGATCACAGGCAAGCGCCTCGTCGTGGTCGATGACACCATCGTGCGCGGCAACACTCAGCGGGCGATCGTCCGGATGCTGCGCGAGGCAGGAGCGAGCGAGGTCCACGTACGCATCTCTGCTCCGCCGGTGAAGTGGCCGTGTTTCTACGGCATCGACTTCGCCACCCGGGCTGAGCTCATTGCCAATGGCCTGGACACCGACGAGATCTGTCGCTCCATTGGCGCGGATTCACTCGGCTACGTCTCCCTCGACGGTCTGGTGGCGGCGACCCAGGTCGGCAAGCAGGCGCTCTGCCGCGCCTGCTTTGACGGTATCTATCCGGTGGAGCTGCCGCTCAGCGAGCGGCTCGGCAAGTCCATTCTCGAGGACCCCGCCGATCTTGAGCCTGTCGCTTCTGGATTCGGCGCTGCTGATGCCCTCACCCGCCCCTAACTCCCACCGACTTGTCAGCGTCCATGGCTGCCAGAACGACCACCGACGCTGACAAGTCGGCGTACGCGGCGGCTGGGGTCGACATTGAGGCCGGCCACCGGGCTGTCAAGCTGATGAAGGAATGGGTCGCCAAGACTCGGCGTCCAGAGGTCATGGGCGGGATCGGCGGCTTCGCGGGACTGTTCGATGCCAGCGCGCTCTCAAAACTCGAGCATCCGGTACTGGCGACATCGACCGACGGAGTGGGCACCAAGGTCGCGATCGCCCAGGCTCTCGACCGGCACGACACCATCGGCTTCGACCTGGTCGGCATGGTGGTCGACGATCTAGTCGTATGCGGTGCCGAGCCGCTGTTCATGACCGACTACATTGCCTGCGGCAAGGTGGATCCAGAACGCATCGCGGCAATTGTCCAAGGCATAGCCATGGCGTGCGCCGAGGCGGGCTGCGCGCTTCTGGGCGGTGAAACCGCAGAGCACCCTGGGCTGCTTGGGCCGCACGAGTACGACCTCGCCGGGGCGGCAACCGGAGTTGTGGATAGGGACAAGATCCTGGGTGCGGATCGGGTCAGGCCGGGCGACGTGGTGCTGGCCTTGGAGTCTTCCGGGCTGCATTCCAACGGCTACTCACTGGTCAGGCACATACTCGGCAAACAGCCGAGTTGGACGTTGGACCGCTACGTTCACGAGCTCGGCCGGACCCTTGGCGACGAGTTGCTGGCCCCGACCCGGATCTACGCCCGCGACTGCCTGGCACTGATCGAAGCCGTCGAGGTGCACGCGATAAGCCATATCACCGGCGGCGGACTCACGAACAATCTCGCTCGGGTCATTCCTGACTCGTGTCAGGTGCGGATTGACCGTACGACGTGGCAACCCGCGCCGATCTTCAGATTCCTCCAACAGCTCGGTGAAGTTTCGCAACCTGACCTGGAAGCAACCTTCAATATGGGCGTCGGAATGGTCGCGGTTCTACCACCGGATTCGGCCGACCAAGCCGTACAACTGCTCGCTCGGCGCGGCCTGCTGGCCTGGGTCTGCGGCACGGTTACGCCTGCCGTCGCGGGCACCCGGGAGCCGGTAAGCCTGTTCGGCCAACACGTTGTGGGATAGGGTGCCGCGGCTTTGCACCCTTGGGACCATTAGGTAGCCTTTCCCTCACGACATTAACCATTTGAGCCGCGGCTAGCCGCAGGCAGACGACGTGCGAGGGGGTCGACCCGATGGGGCGCGGCCGTGCAAAAGCAAAGCAAACGAAGGTTGCTCGCGAACTTAAGTACCGATCCTTCGAGACTGACTTTTCATCGTTGGAACGCGAACTTCGGTCAGGTTCCGAGGGCCACGAAGTACCGCCGCAATATGCCGACCTTGCAGAGGAGTACGAGGAGGACGATTCCTCGACCGACGATCGGGAGTACGGGCACCTTCGCAAGTCGGGGTAGGCAAATCGGCTCCAATCGCCTCCCACTGGCTTTAGCCTGGACCGCATGAGCCAGAACCCTCCAGAAACGCCCAACCAACCGAAGTCTCCAGCTGAGGCTGATCCGGCAGATTTTGGCGAGCCAGATTCAAGCCCTGCGAGGAGGGCGGCCAGCGACAACGCAGCTGATGCCACCGCAGATTCGGCTGGTGCGCCGTCCTATGATCAGGTGGACACTGGCTCTCCCAACCCCCCGTACGCATCTGCGCCTCAGCAGTACGGCCAGCAAAGTCCACCGCCCTACGGCCAGCAGACTCCACCGCCTTACGGCCAGCAGACTCCTCCGGGTTACCAGCCACAGGTTTATCCCGATCCCAACGCCGGCTACCAACAACAGGGCTATCAGCAGCAGGGTTACGGCGGCTACGAGCAGCAGGGTTATCAGCCATACGGCGATCCGAACCAGCAGGCGTACGCCCAACAGGGATATGGACAGCAGGGCTATCCGCCGCAACAGTACGGTCAGCCCGGCTATCCGCAGCAGCCGTATGCTTATGCCGGCCAGGCTCCGGTGTCGGAGAGCGACGAGAAAACCTGGGGAATCATCTCCCACATCAGCATCCCGTTCTTCGGCTTCATTGGTCCGCTCATCGCCTACCTGCTCTACAAGGATCGCAGCGCATGGTTGAAGGACGTCACGACTGAGGCGCTGAACTTCTCGATCTTGTACAGCATCGCCTACCTGATCGCCGTGATCACGATCTCGGTTGTCATCGGCTTGATCTTGTGGCCGCTGGTGTTCATCGTCGCGCTGATCTTCTGCATCCTGGGCACGATGGCAGCCAACAAGCACGAGTTCTACAAGTACCCGATCAACGTGAGGTTCATTAGGTAGACCGTCCTGGGACTATGGGTGAGTGACCACCTGGAGTCCCGACTTCCTGGACGGCTACGAGACGACCGAGCTCGCATTGCCCGGCGTCGAGCCTGCGGCTGGTGAGCCTCCGGACGTTGACCCGGTGGCAACGCTGATCCGGAAGAGGCCCGATCAGGTTGCGCGGCGCGCAATCCTTTACCTCCACGGCTGGAACGACTACTTCTTCCAGACCCATCTCGCCGACTACATGACCGACCTTGGTTATGACTTCTATGCCCTTGATCTGCGACGCTACGGGCGCAGCATTCGGCACGGCCAGTTGCGGGGATTCATCACCAACCTCGATGACTACTCGGTTGAGCTCGACGCGGCGGCCAACCTGATCGCTGCCGACCATGATCGGCTGCTGCTCATGGGCCACTCGACTGGTGGATTAGTGGCTGCCCTGTGGGCGGCTCACAACGCCGACCGCCTCGAAGGTCTGATCCTCAACTCGCCCTGGCTCGATCTTCAAGGGTCGGCCATCGTACGGGCCCTGGGCACACCGGTGATCGACAGGCTGGGCAGTCGAGCGCCTACGTCGATCATCCGGCTGCCGGACCTGGGCTTCAACGCCCGGGCGATGCACATCAGTCTTGGCGGCGAATGGGACTACGACCTGACACTGAAATCGACACCAGGACCACCGATTCGAACCGGCTGGTTACGTGCGATTCTTCTGGGGCATCAACGGGTAGCTGCCGGCTTGGGAATCGGTGTTCCGATCTTGGTGCTTGCCTCGACCACGACGGACTTCTCCCGCCGCTGGCACGAGGGGCTGCGGCTGGTTGACACAGTGCTTGATGTTGAGCAGACCGCGGCGCGGGCGGTTCGCTTGGGACCGCACGTCACCGTCGTCAGGATTCCGGAAGGCCTGCACGATCTCACCTTGTCTGCGCCGCACGTACGCAAACATGCTCTAGATGAGATCGGGCGGTTTGTCGAGGCGTACGTGAAGCGCGGGCCTGGGTTGGTCGATGGGTCTGTTGGAGGCGGTACGCGCACTGATTAGATGACTATGTGACTGAGATGCCTCATGTAGTGATTGTCGGCGCCGGCTTCGGGGGCTTATCGGCAACCGAAGAGCTGTCCAAGGAAGGGTTCCGAGTTACGCTGCTTGACCGGTTCCCGTACAACACCTTTCAGCCGCTGCTCTACCAAGTAGCGACCGGCGGGCTTAATCCCGGGGACGTCACGTACTCACTCCGCTACTACGCAGCGAGACACGAAGGTGTCCGGTTCCGCGTTGCCGAGGTGGTTGGGATTGACCATGATCAACAAGAAGTGATCTGTGACGATGGAGTCCGGATCGGGTTCGACTATTTGATCATCGGCACGGGAATTACGACGAACCATTTCGGTATTCCGGGTGCCGCTGAGTACACCATGTCGATGTATACCCGGGCTGAGGCTCTGAAGGTGCGCGACACGATCTTCGGAAGCCTGGAGATCATTGCTGGGCAGTCCGATCCCAACACCGGCGAATTCACTATCGTCATCGTCGGTGGCGGCCCCACCGGGGTGGAGATGGCTGGGCAACTGGCCGAGCTCAAGACCCAAGCCATACCGAATACTTATCCCGAACTCAATCCGGCTCGAGTCCATGTGGTGCTGGTCGAGATGACCAATAATCTGTTGCCGCCGTTTGAGGACTCGCTGCGCAAATACACGTTGCAGGAACTGATCAAGCGTGGCGTCGATGTGCGGCTGAATACCGCAATCACCGAAATTGAGCCGGATCGCGTCGACTTCAAGGACGGTTCCTCGATGCCGGTCGATCTAGTCATCTGGGCAGCGGGTGTCTCTGGTTATCAATTGATGCGGGATTGGGGACTGCCGATCGGCCGGGCGGGGCGGATTGAGGTCAATGGCGACACCCGAGTCGTCGGTGAAGAGCGGATCTTCGCTGTCGGCGATGCGGCGGTCATCGTGAACAACCCGCTGCCGCAGCTGGGGCAGCCGGCTATCCAGATGGGAAAGTTTGCTGCCAAGCAGATCGCCAGGCTGCATCGGGGGCTAGACACACAGACCTTCCATTACGTCGACAAGGGCTTCATGGCGACCATCGGTCGCGGCGACGCGGTTCTCCAGATGCCGATCGGAATCAAAATGAAAGGCGTCCTGGCGTGGATCGGCTGGATCGTGCTGCACATCGCTTACCTGCTTGGTGGCCGTAATCGGGTGCAGACGCTGATCAACCTCGGCGCTCGCTACTTCGGCCCGCGGCGATCGAACGCGATCGTAGGCGATGTGATGGAGACGCCGAAGCTGCGTGCCATCAGAGGCGACCAGAGCGAACAGGGCGTGGAGTCTCGACAGCAGGCGTAAGTGAAAGGTGGCCAGGGCCGGAATCGAACCGGCGACCTTTCACTTTTCAGGCGAACGCTACTACCGACTGAGCTACCTGGCCTTTGCTCGGTGAGATGCATCCATCACCGCTTGCGCGACCCCGACGGGACTC
>JAICEV010000047.1 GCA_025923975.1 Propionibacteriaceae bacterium | reverse complement strand
GTAATCGTCGTTCTGGTATGCGGCGGTCGACGAGTCGGGGGTGAGGCCAACGATCGCCAGGCCGGCGATGGCGACCAGTGTGACGATGATGATCACGCCTAGCAGCATCCGTAGCGGATTCCTGCGGCGCGGCGCGGGCACAAACGGTGCCGGGCCGTACTGTGGCACTCCGCCGCCGAAGGGCGGCCGACCGAAACTTGGTGAGGGGTATCCCTGGTAGTAGCCACCACCGGTCGGCGCTCCGGACGGCGGCCGGCCACGAGCTGAACCATACGGGCCGTATGACGGGGAGCTTAATTGTGAACCTCCTCGCGGTGGTGCGTACTGGGGACCGCTCCACGGCTGCTGGCTCACACGCGCAACGATAACCGCGCGCGCCAGCGCCCAGCAGCCGCTTCTTCATTCAGACCTACTTGGCCGAGCTGTCAGAGCGTCTCCAAGATCGCGAGCTTCCCTCTTTGTGAGCGATTTTTGGGCCTGCAGCCGCAGCTATGTGTGACAAGTGGGAGGCTGTACCTCGTGCTCGCCAACGTGCCAAAGACGCTGCGTCGGATCGGGGCGATGATCGCGTTTTGCCTCTTGACCTGCGGTTTGCTCGCGGGTCCGCTGGCGTTGACGGCCCATGCAGAGGGCACCGCGTCGACGTTCATTGCCGAAGGCAATCTGGCGAAGGACGGCACGCTGAGGGTGAAACAAACGATCACGCTGACCGGGGCGGTACCTGCAGAGCTCTCGCAGAGATTTGAGACCCGAGAAGACCTGGTCGGAGACCGTCAATATGTCCAGACGCTTTCCGAGATCACGGCCACGATCGAAGGCGCGGAGATTCAGCCGACGATCACAACGGACGATCGCTTTACCACGGTCACCGTACCCACGAACGGGTCGACCGAGATCATGATGAGCTACACGGTCACCGGTGCGGTGGTCACAACTGATAGTGGTACGGCCTTGCGCTGGCAGCTGCTCCAGGGGCTCAGCGCCCAGGTGACGCAGTTCATTGCGACGGTGCAGATCCCCACCCAATTCAGCTACATCAAGTGCACAGCAGGCAGCCCGAATTCCACCGTTCCCTGCAGTTTTGCCGCCGCCGGCACTGAAGGCGCACAGATCCCAACCTTCCGCGATGGCCCTCGCGGTGAAGGTGAGGTAGTGGCGATCGATATCGGATTTCCTCCCGGAGGCGTTACGGCCAACGAGGTGATCGACTACCGCTGGACGCTTGGGCGAGCGTTCTCTGCTGAGCCGCTGCCGCTGGCCCTGGCGTTGGGCCTGCTGGCACTCGGCGGCGTTGTGCTTTACGGGATGCATCGTCGGATGGGCGTCGACCGGAACCCAGACGGTCAGATCAGCAAAGTTGCTGAGTTCGTTCCGACCGGTGCCGGGCAATCTGAGTTCCGGATGGTTGGGGATGTCCGTCCCGGTCATGTCGGCACGGTGGCCGACGAGCGAGTCGATCCGATCGACATCACTGCGACGCTTGTCGATCTTGCCGTACGCGGGCATCTGGTGATCATCGAGCTCCCACGTGACCATGACAAACATGAGTTTGCCCGTACCGACTGGGATATCAGACGCATTGATGGACGTAATGACTTGCGACCGTTCGAGCAACAGCTGATCGATGGCATCACCACGTCCGGCTCGAACGTACGGGTATCGGAGTTGGCCAGCAGGGTGCAGGAGTCCATTGGAGGGGTGCAGAACGCGCTCTACGACGAGGTGGTTGCTCATGGTTGGTTTGAGCGCCGACCTGACGACACCAGAAACCGCTGGACTCAGCTGGCACTGGCCGCACTCATCATCTCCGTGGTCGTGACGGGTGTACTCGCTGCATTCACGATCTTTGGACTCGTTGGCCTAGCGCTGATCGCGATCTCGCTCGGTTTGATATTCGTCGCGCAGGAGATGCCGGCGCGAACGGCCAAGGGAGCTGCCTTACTCGGCGGCCTTGGCGCTTTGCGCTCTGACCTGATGAGTCACCCAACCAACCAAATGCCGCCAGGCAGCGAGTTGCGCGAGATCTCTGAAGTGCTGCCGTACGCGATTGTGCTCGGAGGTGCCGACCGTTGGTTGGATGCCATGGTGGTCACGGATGCTGACGAGCATCCAGACTCTTACGACCTCTCCTGGTATCACGGGCCGGAGAATTGGCACCTCCGCGACCTGCCAGACTCAATGAGGAATTTCGTGACGACGGTCTCGGGGAGTCTGGCCTTCCGCTGACTTATGTCGATGGGTCCAAGTTCTGCAGCGGGTAGCCGTTCTTCGCACAACCGTCGATGATCAACCTTTTGGCGTCGGACGACGCATCCTTTGGGTTGTCCGACTCCAACAGGCTGATCGTCGCCTCCACCCAACGCTGTGGCTCAGGGTCGAGCTTGCCGGACTCGCTGAGTTTCTTCAGCCCGGCCACCGTCACGTCGCTAACTGCCGAGCTGCCGCCGGCTGCTGCGTCGACGGCAGGACAACCGATCTTGTAGACGTCCGCCGCGTTGACAGGCGCTTGGCCGCAGGAGGCGAGTCCCAGCAGCGCGGCAACGGCGAGGACACTGGCGACAATGACACGGTGCATACATCGAGCGTATGTGAACCCGAGGAACCGCGCCTCGCGCGCGAACCGAATGATGAGCGCTCGGCCTGCTCAGATCACAGGCGTCAGTCGCCTCGCTCGTAGTCCTCAATGGCACGCCGCATCTGTCGTACCGCCGCTTGGATCTCGGCCTCCAGTTGCTGCTCTGGAGTCAGATACCGCCGGGCAACAGGCTGCCAATCAGTGAACCATAGGTAGATGGTCCAGCTGATGAGACCGGTAGCGAACAGGATCATGCAGATCGTCGTGATGGTCGTCGGCTCCATGGCTGGTTCCTTCGGCAGCAGTGGTCTATAGGGCAAGCCCCGGGTAGAGCGGATTGGCGTCCAGCAGTTCGGCTGCCGCCGCCTTGGTGGATGCGGCTGCGCCTTCGGCGAGCACATATTTAGCCTTGCCCGGCTGACCGCTCGACGCAATCGCAGGGCTCGTCCTCTTCAGCACGTTCACTATCAGCTCAGCCACTTTGTCGAACTCATCGGCACGGAATCCGCGAGTGGTGAGCGCCGGCGTACCGATCCGCACACCGGATGTGTACCAGGCGCCGTTAGGGTCGGCCGGCACTGCATTCCGGTTAGTCACGATGCCCGCGTCCAGCAGTGCTGACTCCGCCTGTCGGCCGGTCAGACCGAACGTTGTCACATCGATCAGCACTAGATGGTTGTCAGTACCGCCAGTGACCAGCTTCGCGCCGCGCCGTAGCAGGCCATCGGCCAAGGTCTTGGCATTATCGGCGACCGCCTGCGCGTAGGCCCGGAATTCCTGAGTCCGTGCCTCCGCGAGTGCAACAGCCTTGGCCGCCATTATGTGGCCAAGCGGCCCACCAAGTACCAGTGGGCAGCCACGGTCGACGGAGTCCGAATACTCCCTGGTGGCCAGCACAAGACCACCGCGCGGCCCTCGCAGTGACTTATGTGTCGTCGTTGTCACCAGATGTGCGTGTGGAACCGGATCCTCATCGCCGACAAAGACCTTGCCGGCCACCAAGCCAGCGAAGTGGGCCATGTCGACCATGAAGGTCGCACCTATTTCATCGGCAATCTCGCGCATCTTGGCGAAGTTGATTCGCCGCGGATACGCGGAGTAGCCGGCAATCAGAATCAAAGGCTTGAACTCGCGCGCCGCCTCTCGTACCACGTCGTAGTCCAGCAACTGGGTCTCGGGATCAGTGCCATAGGAGCGCTGATGGAACATCTTGCCGGAGATGTTGGGCCGGAAGCCGTGAGTGAGGTGGCCGCCAGCATCAAGCGACATGCCGAGTGCGCGCTGATTACCGAACCTGTGCCGCAGGTCCTCCCACTGCGCCTCGCTCAAGTCGTTGACGCTTTTGACGCCCTGCGCTTCCAGCTCAGGCAGCTCGATCCGGTTGGCCAGGATCGCCCAGTAAGCAACCAGGTTCGCATCGATGCCGGAGTGCGGCTGGGCATACGCGTACTCGGCGCCGAAGAGCTCGCGCGCGTGTTCAGCGGCGACCGCCTCGACGGTGTCGATGTTTTGGCAGCCGGCGTAGAAGCGATGTCCGACGGTGCCTTCGGCGTACTTGTCGGACAGCCAGCTGCCCATAGTGAGGAGTACTGCAGGTGAGGCGTAGTTCTCGGACGCAATCAATTTCAGTGAGCCGCGCTGGTCAGCGAGCTCGGATCGGATGGCACCGGCGATCCGTGGCTCGACTGTTTCAATCACCGAAAGTGTGGCGCGGTAAGCCTCAGAGGCGGTGGCCGAGTAGTCGACACCCGGGCCTTCGGTCTCCTCGCCTCTGTTTGGGGGGGCGGGGGAGAGGATGTCGGTCACGAGGGCTCCTGAGGTGAAAACTGGGCGCCGCCTAGACTAGTCCAGCTCTCCGACACGATGTCGCGACAGCTCATAGAGTGCGATACCGGCTGCAACCCCAGCGTTGAGAGAGTCAACGCTCTTGCTGATCTGGATCGAGGCGAGAGAGTCGCACGCTTCACGGACCAGTCGCGATAGGCCAGTTGCTTCACTGCCAACAACGAGTACCAGCGGCCCTCCCAGGCCAGGCACGTCAGAGAGGCTCATGGCTGCACGACCGTCCAGCCCGATTAGGCTCAGCCCGGCGTCGGCGTAGCTGCGCAAGCTGCGGTTGAGGTTGGTGGCACGCGCGATCGGGATATGAGCCGCCGCTCCGGCCGAGGTCTTCCATGCGGCAGCTGTCATGCCGGCCGAGCGGCGTTCCGGGATGAGCACGCCATGCGCGCCAAAAGCTGCGGCCGATCGAACGATAGCCCCAAGATTGCGCGGATCAGTGATCGAGTCCAGCGCCACAATGAGCGGCTCGTGATCGGAGTCGAGCGCGGCCGCGAGCAAATCGTCCGGATGGGCGTACTCGAATGCCGGCAGCTGCAACGCGACGCCTTGGTGGAGGGCGCCGCCGGTCAGCCGATCAAGCTCAGCACGGGTCACTTCGAGCAATGCGGTACCGCGGCTGGCGGTGAACTTCAGGATGTCGCGGAGCCGATCATCGCGTTCGGCGCCTTCCGCGACGTAGGCGGCTCGGATCGGAATCTCGGCCTCCATCGCCTCCAAGACCGCATTCCGGCCTGCCACCCATTCAGGCCCCGAGCCAGGACGTCCGGTTCTGGGCGTCGATGATCGAGCGGGCTTGCCCTGACCGGCTGCCCTTTTCGCCCGGTAGGCAGCGTGATAGGGCCGATCTTCAGCCTTCGGAGTCGGCCCTTTTCCTTCCAGTCCTCGCCGCACCCGCCCCCCCGAGCCGGCGGTATGCCCCTTGCCCTTACGTCGCACCGCCCCTTTGCGCTGGCTATTGCCCGGCATACCGGACCCTCCAGCGTGGACCCTGTGGGGTATCGGAGACTTCAACTCCGAGCGCGGCAAGGGAGTCACGAATGGCGTCCGCGGCAGCGAAGTCCTTGCGTTCCCGCGCAGCCTCTCGATGCTTCAGCAGCTCAGTAACCAGACCGTCAACGACCACGGCCAGCTGTTGATCACCACGATGCCCCCAAGCGTCGCTGGTCGCATCCAGTCCCAAGATCGCCAGCATGCCCACGACTTCAGCAAACCGCGCCGCAACAAGATCTGTCTCGCCCGCATCCAGCGCCAGATTGCCTTCGTGTACGACATTGTGCAGCACGGCGATCGCCGCCGGCGTGCCAAGATCATCATTCATAGCCGCCTCGAACTCCGGGGGAACTCGTTGCGCCGTGACACCGATGACATCGGCGGCGCGGCGAACGAAGTTGTCGATCCGGGCAAGTGCGGCGACAGACTCGGCAATCGCAGCATCGGAATATTCGATGGTCGACCGGTAATGCGGCTGGATCAGGTAAAGCCGTACGGCACGCGCCGGGAATCTCTTGATCACCTCTGAGACAAGTGCGCTGTTGTCCAGCGACTTGCTCATCTTCTCCCCAGCGGCGGTCACGAGAGCGTTGTGCATCCAGTACCGTGCGAAGCGCTGCCCGGCAGCCCTGGACTGAGCCAGCTCGTTCTCGTGGTGCGGAAAACGAAGATCAAGACCGCCGCCGTGGATGTCGAACTCATCGCCAAGATACTTGGTGGCCATTGCCGAGCACTCCAGATGCCATCCGGGACGGCCCTGGCCCCAGGGCGTCGGCCAACTTGCCGTCTCTGGCTCGGTGTCCTTGTGACCTTTCCAGAGTGCGAAGTCGCGCGGATCTTTCTTGCCGCGCGGATCTGAGTCGGCGGCTGGTTCCATGTCGTCGATGTTCTGGTGCGACAACGAACCGTACGCCGGCCATGACTTGACGTCGAAGTAGACATCACCTGAGGAGTCCGGTGCCGGATAGGCGTGGCCCCGTGCGATGAGCACCTTGATCATCTCGATCATCTCGGGAATGTGCCCAGTGGCCCGTGGTTCGTAGGTGGGTGGCAGGCAACCAAGCGCGGCGTACGCATCGTGCAGCTCCCGCTCGAAGCGGTAGGCGTGCGCGAACCACGGCACACCCGCCTCAGCTGACTTGATCAAGATCTTGTCATCGATGTCGGTGATGTTGGCGATCACGGTGACTTGGTAGCCAGACCAGGTCAGCCAGCGCCGGAGTACGTCGAAAACCACTTCCTTCCGGATGTGTCCCAGATGCGGACCCGACTGCACCGTGAGCCCGCAATGGTAGATCGAAACGCTGCCGGGAACGACGGGCTGGAAAGGGCGTATCGACTGTGTGGCGGTGTCGTAGAGCCGGAATGCGCTTGCCGTCGCTTCCGGTTCGGTTGGCTGGATCACGACTGTCGAGTCTCCATCTTCACAGCCATCAGGCGCTGCATTGCCCCGACGCCATCGCGCAGCGCCTTTAGGTCCCTTTTAGACATGGTTGCCAGGTAGGGCTCGAGGCTGGAGCCGATCGAAGCGCGCATCAAGGACAACTGCTGGTTGCCTTTCTTGGTCAGCTTGATCATCCAGGCTCGGGCGTCGCGTGAATCGGCGGTGCGTTCGACCAAGTGGGCGGCCTCGAGACGCTTGACATGGTTGGTGATCGTTGGCTGGGAGCATTTCTCAGCCAGGGCGAGGTCGCTGATCCTGGTTGGTCCATTGTCTTGCAGGCGCGCCAGTAGCCGGGCCGCCGCTAGGCTGATGCTGAAGCCATTCTCTTTCGGAACCCAGCGCACCACGCGCGCGGCGGTCGTGATGAGGTCTTCACCGAGCGCGTGCAAGTCGTCGTCCATTGGGGCAGGATATTCGGTTCCGATGGTCCAGGGAGCGGCGTGTCACCGGCGGATGGCCGCAACCACCAGCTGCGCTAGCTCCGAATAGGCCTCGGCGTCGCTGAGCCCGGTGGCTGCCGCGATCTCGCCACTGGTGATGCGGCGCATCGTCGCTGTCACCACTTCGCCCACGAAGGCAGCGTGAACGCGTCGAAAGGCACCGACTCTGGTGCCTTCATCGATCAGCTCCCGCACTCGCTGCGCCGCAGCCAGTGTGTTTTGCTCATAGATTTCCGTCGCCGGACGGAAGCTTGCGAGGTCGTCCCGGAAGGCCCGGCTGGCAGGACGCAACGCTTCGGCAACGGCCTCGAGATAGCGGGTAACCCGCTTGGCAGGTGCCCGGCTGCGAACAATCGCCGCCTCGACCTGCTCGGTCGCCCGTCTGAAGAAATGCCGCACAGCGAGGACGGCCAACTGCTCTTTGCTCGACGCAAGTGCATAGAGGGTCCGTTTCGAGCAGTTGAGCCTGGCAGCGAACTCATCCATCGTGAGGTGGCTAAATCCTTGCGCTAGAACGAGATCTACGAGCGCATCACGGAGATGCGTCTGCCGACTGGTAAGTCTGGGTTCCACCAACGCGGCTACCATAGTGGTACCAAGGTACTATCTCCAGTACCGGCTAGCTGCGCCGCCATGCTGAGTAGGAGTGAGCGGAGGCGCTTTTCCTCTGCGAGCGACGACGAAGTAGGCGGACTCCACGCGCGATTGCGCGAGCAGCTCCAAACAGGAGCTGCGAGCGTCGGAAATCGCGCGCCGCCGTGCAGAGGAGGAGCGAGTGGAGGCGCTTTTCCTCTGCGAGCGACGACGAAGTAGGCGGACTCCACGCGCGATTGCGCGAGCAGCTCCAACAGAAAGGAGCAAGAATGGCCGTCGATCGCCTGTTCCCTACCGAAGAGGGTGCGGAGCTGGTGTCTCTGGTGCGGGAGATCGCCCAGACTGAGCTGGCACCGCACGCGGCAGCAGATGAGGCAGCGGGACGGTTCCCTCGCGATTCTTTCGGGATGCTGGGCGAGGTCGGTATGCTGGGTCTGCCGTACCCCGAGGAGTACGGCGGCACTGGGCAGCCGTATGAGGTTTATCTGCAGGCCCTCGAAGAAGTCGCGGCAGTCTGGATGACCGTCGGCGTAGGCGTCTCGGTGCACGTCATGGCGTCGTATGCGATGGCTGAGTTCGGGACGGCGGAGCAGCGTGCGACCTATCTGCCGGAGATGGTCGGCGGAAGGCTGCTGGGCGCGTATGCGTTGTCGGAGGCGCAGGCGGGGTCCGACATTTCAGCAATGACCATGCGTGCCAAGCATGCTGATCATGGCTATGAACTCAACGGCGCCAAGGCCTGGACGACCCACGGCTCGTACGCCGACTTCTACACGACCTTTGCGCGGACGGGCGACGATCCACGCGAAGGTGTGAGTTGTTTCCATGTACCTGGCAATGCCCCCGGTCTGACCTTCGGCAGTCCCGAACACAAGATGGGTCTGAATGCTTCACCGACGACAGCGCTGTACTTCGACGCGGTCCCGATCGATGACAGTCGGCGCATCGGAGACGAAGGTCAGGGCGCCCGGATTGCCCTGTCGGCTTTAGATTCCGGGCGGCTCGGGATTGCCGCCTGTGCTACTGGACTTGCGCAGGCCGCCCTTGATCTTGCCGCGGATTACGCGAAGCAGCGCGAGCAGTTTGGGCAAGCGATCGCCGAATTCCAGGGGTTACGTTTCTTGCTCGCGGAGATGGCAGCGTCTGTTGACTCCGCCCGTGCCACATACCTGATGGCAGCCCGCAAGCGGGACGCTGGCCGGCCGTTCAGCCGCGACGCTGCGGTCGCGAAGTTGATCGCATCTGATGCCGCTATGAAAGTGACAACCGACGCAGTGCAGGTGCTCGGAGGCTACGGCTATACGCGCGACTACCCCGCCGAGCGCTACATGCGAGAGGCCAAGGTCACACAGATCTTCGAGGGCACCAACCAGATCCAACGACTCGTCATCGCTCGCCAACTCCTGAAGTACCCACTGAAGTAACCTCCAACTGACAAGTCGGAGGAGGGGGAGAGTGGGTAGGAATGAGGCTGGGTCAGAGCGATGTCGTGCTGGTGACCGGGGGTGCGTCCGGGCTGGGCGCGGCGACGGTACGGTCGGCAGTTGATCACGGAGCGTCGGCGTTGATCGTTGACCTGCCCAGCTCGCCCGGGCAGCAGCTGGCTGCCGAGCTGGGGGAGCGTGTACGGTTTGCCGCAGCGGACGTACGCGATGAAGATCAAGTGCAGGCGGCCGTCGAGGCTGCGACTCAACTGGGGACTCTACGAGTGGTAGTTAATTGCGCAGGTGTGGCGACTCCGGGACGTGTGATCAGCACGCGCGGCGTACTATCCCTGAAGACTTTTCAGACAGTGATCGACATCAACCTCGTCGGGACCTTCAACGTTCTTCGGCTAGCGGCGGCGACCATGATCGATAACGAGCCGCTCGATGGCGATCGCGGATTGGTGATCATGACCGCCAGTGCTGCCGCCTTCGACGGTCAGATCGGACAGGCGGCGTACGCGGCAAGTAAGGGTGGTGTCGCCAGTTTGACGTTGACCGCGGCAAGAGACCTTGCCGACAAGGCAATCAGGGTGATGACCATCGCGCCAGGTGTCATGGAGACTCCGATGATGGCCAGCCTCCCAGGCGAGACTAAATCGATCTTGGAGGCCCTGGTGCCGCACCCGAAGCGGCTTGGTCGTCCCGAGGAGTACGCCATGTTGGCCTCGGCGATCATCGAGAATCCACTGCTCAATGGAGAGGTCATCCGTCTCGACGGTGCGCTTCGCATGCCGCCACGTTGACTGCGAGCTGGTTACTCCTTGGTCGATGACATCTCCGACCATCGAGCTCGCTGGGGCGGCGGGTCAAACGGATCAGCGAAGTAGACCCGCGCTCTATTCACCTCGGCGTCCACCAGTTCAACGATCATGACGATGTTGACCGGCCCTTCGCCGTAGTCGACGATCCCTTCGGCCACCCAGACCGTCGGGCCGCCTACGATGCTTCGCCAACGAATCCGCGGTGGTCCTGGCACCTCCGCATACATGCCCATGATGTTGCGGCGACCGACAAAGCGCTCTCCGGATTGTGGCCGCTCATCGACAGCATTTTCCGCAATGAGAGAGCCGACAGTGTCGAGATCCCATCGCTCCCAAGCGGCGAAGAGCTTCTCGGCGGCCTGTCGCGACGACTGATCGGGATCAGTCATGGCTACCGAGTCACTTCTTCGCATTTGCGCGTAGCGCAGCTATATCCAGGTACGCCGTCGCTGGCTCTTGGTCAGCGACGGACTCGGCCGCCTCGTCTTCCCACGGGTCGTAGGGCCTCTCATCCTCCTCGTCGGCGAAGCCTTGGGATGGATCGAACGGATTAGCCAGCGGTCCCATGGACTCCATCGCCGAGACCGCGACCGCCTCATCCGGCAGCCCCCGCAGCACCGTATTCACGTACAACTGCGCCGCCTCCTCCATCGGGATCTCGGCCCCAGCTTGCTCGCTGAGGAACCAGCGATGCTCCAGCATCTCGTGGTACAGCTCGGCCGGCTCTAGCTTGCCCCGCAACTCCATCGGTACCAATTGCAGAATCGGCTCGAACTGTTCAGTGAGCCACTCGTGCGCCACGATGGCCTCATCCGCCCCCTGCTGGTCGGTGCGTGCACGGTAGTAGTCAAGATCATTCAGCAGCCGTCGAGCCTGGTTCTCTTCGGTATCCATCCCAGTCAGCCTGATCAGCCGCCGGGAGTGGTGTCCCGCATCCACGACCTTGGGCTGGATTCGGATGGTCGAGCCGGCGAAGTCGGTGGTGATGTCCAGCTCGGCGACGTCGAAGCCGAGAGCATTGAGCCGGCGGACCCGGCTCTCGATGCGATGCATCTCGCCAGTGTTGAATTCCTCGACACCCGTAAGCTCGTCCCACAGCTCGCGGTACCGGCTCTCGATGGTCTCGACCAGCACCAGCGGATCCAACGCCTCATCCAGGAGCCCGCCAGCTTCCAGATCGCAGAACTCCCCGTACAGGTTGGTTCGCGCGATGGTCAGGTCGTGCTCGCGCTGACCGTCGGTCAGCGCGTCATGGAGCTCGCTGGTCTCAGCATCCACAAGGTAGGCCGCAAACGCTCCCGCGTCGCGTCGAAACAACGTGTTGGAGAGCGATACGTCACCCCACAGGAAACCGATCAGATGCAGCCGCGCCAAGAGCACGACCATGGCGTCGACCAGTCGGTTGACGGTGTCCTGTCGGACACCGCGGTTAAAAAGTGACCGATATGGCAGCGAGAACTGCAGATGTCGCGTCATCAGAATCGGGTCGAGCGGCTGGCCGTCTCTATCGAAACGCGCTGTGACGACACCGACAGGCTCCACCGAGGGGGTGTCCAGCCGGGTGAGGTCACGCAGCAATTCATACTCATGCAGAGCGAGGCGCTCCATCACTTCCTTGAGCGCGTAAATCTCAGTACCCACGCGGACGAAACGTACAACGTGTCTCGAGATGCCGCGGGGAAGGGCGACCAGATTCTCCTCGGGCCAATCTGCCAGCCCCGTGTCCCAAGGCAACGTGATCAGCTGGGTGTTGGCCTGTGCCGCCAGGAACCTGGGCATGGCCCAATCCTGTCATCAACTCGCGTTGGTCCAAGCGCGCCGCCGTCGGGCTCAGAGCGCGATGTTCGAGCGAAGCTTCAAAAAACAGCCGGCCTCCCGCGCGATTTGCGGGAGGCCGGCTGTTCTGATCAGTCGGTGAAGACGCTTTCCGTTGCAGGAGAGACGCGGTCGCCACTCTCCTTGGAGAACACGTGCACATGTGTTTCATCGACCAGCAACCGAACGCTCTCGCCCCGGTGCGGCGGCGCCTTACCTCCGTGGATCCGGGCGACGATTTGCTGAGCGGTGATCAACTCGTCCTCGGCGATACCTGACAAAGTGCCATAGATGAACGCATCGGCGCCCAACTCCTCCACCACGCCGACATCGATCGGGATGCCCTCGCCACTCTCCGGGTTCGGGGAGAGTCGGAAGTTCTCAGGACGGATTCCTAGCACGAGGTTCTTCTCGTTCGGGACCTTGGCAAGGGTCTCGCGAGGCACCGGAACGGTGTAGTCACCCAAGTGCACGCCATCCGGCTGTACGTTGCCCTCGATCAGGTTCATGGCAGGCGAGCCGATGAAGCCGGCGACGAACAGGTTGCGTGGCGCGTCGTACAACTGCAGCGGGCTGTCGCATTGCTGCAGAATGCCGTCTTTCATCACCGCGACCCGGTCGCCCATGGTCATGGCCTCGACCTGGTCGTGGGTCACATATACGGTGGTGACGCCGAGCCGGGTCTGCAGCGCCGCAATCTGGGTGCGGGTGGAGACGCGAAGTTTGGCGTCAAGGTTGGACAGCGGCTCGTCCATCAAGAAGACCTGCGGTGAGCGGACGATGGCGCGACCCATAGCGACGCGCTGCCGCTGACCGCCGGAGAGAGCCTTCGGCTTGCGGTTGAGGAAGTCTTCCAAGCCCAGCAGGTGTGCGGCCTCTTGAACGCGTTGCTGGCGCTCCGCCTTGGGGACCCCAGCCATCTTGAGAGCAAAGCCCATGTTGTCGCCCACGGTCATATGGGGATACAGGGCATAGTTCTGGAAGACCATGGCGATGTCGCGGTCCTTGGGCGGAAGGTCGGTAACGTCCCGTTCACCGATCCAGATCGCCCCCTGGTTGATTTCCTCCAGGCCAGCGAGCATCCGGAGCGACGTGGACTTGCCGCAGCCAGATGGTCCGACCAGGACCATGAATT
>JAICEV010000046.1 GCA_025923975.1 Propionibacteriaceae bacterium | reverse complement strand
GTCTGAGGTCGACACCATGATCAATCTCGCGCTCAAAGCCAGGGGCCTGCCGGTTTCGAGTGTGGCCATGATGCCGCCGCTGATCAATCCGAACTCGCCGGACTTCTCCCTGGTAACCAGCACTGTCCAAAAGAGAATCGAGGCATCCGAGGCGATCGATCGTCCGGTGACCGAGCCAGCACAGGTCGCAACTCCAAGTGCTACGGCTAAGCCGAAACCGAGGTCCTCAGCGTCCAAGGATGCGCAGACCGACGATTTAGGAAAAGTCTGCTCAGTGTGAAGAGCTCAAATTTGGGCCTGACAGGATGATCGAATGAAGTCGGCGGGGGATCGCGTCGGCACAGCGTGGCCCGGTGTCTCGGTCGTCATGCCAGTACTGAACGAGGAACGACACCTCGAGGCGGCAATCCGGAGGGTGCTCGATCAGGACTACCCCGGCGAGCTTGAGGTGATCATTGCGGTTGGGCCCAGCAGCGACCGAACGCCGGAGATCGCTGCCGCGCTTAGCGCCGCGGATTCACGGATCCGCCTAGTCGACAATCCAGCCGCGCGTACGCCGGCCGCCTTGAACCTCGGCATTGCCGCGGCTCAGTACGAGATCATCGTCCGGGTCGATGGACACGGTGAGCTCACCGACGGCTACATCAAAAGGGCTGTCGAGCTGCTCGATGAGACTGGTGCCGCCAACGTCGGCGGGGTCATGGATGCGCAGGGAACCACGCCCTTTGAGGAGGCCGTGGCCGTCGCGTACAAAACGCGACTTGGACTCGGCGGTGGAGCGTTCCACCTGGCTGATTCACCGGCTGCTGAGGCGGAGACTGTGTTCCTCGGCGTTTTCCGCAAGGATGCGCTGATTGCCGTGGGCGGCTTCGACGAAAGCATGCACCGCGCACAGGACTGGGAGCTGAATTACCGCTTACGGACGCGCGGCCACAAGATCTGGTTCTCCCCGGACCTACGGGTGACTTATCGTCCGAGATCCACGCTTCGCGCGCTGGTAAAGCAGATGTATGAAACCGGGACGTGGCGTCGCGAGGTCATCAGGCGCCATCCGGAAACCGCCAATGTCCGATACCTAGCCCCGCCACTGACTCTGCTCGGTGTATTGGGCGGTTCGGTGGCAGGGCTGTTTGGCGTGATTCTCGACTCTCGGCTGCTGCGTCTAGGTTTTCTCGCTCCGGCGGGCTATTTGGCGTTGATCATTGGTGGCTCGTTCGTCGCAGCGCAGCCTATGTCGGCTTCGGCTCGGTGGCGACTACCGCTGGTATTGGCGGCGACCCATCTGGCGTGGGGAGCTGGCTTCTTGAGGGGCCGAGCGCAGTGAAGGGCTACTCGCACAGCACTTGGCTTCAGCCTGGGGGATGTGGCACACTCTAGCCCTGTTCCGCATTGCGGCACGTTGAGTGGGCAGGAGTTTCGATCCCTTTGATGTCAGTGGACGTGGGCCAGAGGCGCGCCCTTGTGGGGTCGGTTCTCCGAGCGATGCGATTGTTGGATCTGTTCGATCGCGGCCGGCCGGAGATGTCTCTGGCCGAGTTTGCGCGCCGGAGCGGGTACTCGAAGTCGACGACCTACCGACTGCTGGTCACCCTGGTGGAAGCAGGCTGGTTGGAGCGCAGCCCGGCTGGCGCATTTCGGCTGACGATCAAGGCTTTTCAGGTCGGCAGCATCCTTGTGGACAGTCTGGAGCTGCGCCGGGAGGCGAGCCCGATCATGGCGAGGATCGCGACTGAGCTTGACGAGGCGGTCTACCTGGTGGTGGCCGCCGGAACGCGTGCGGTGTGTTTGGAGCGTATCGACAGCGGCGAGGGCGTGCGTATAGCGGACCTCTACGTCGGTGGTTCGCAGCCCCTGAATCTGGGAGGTGGCCCCCGCGCGCTGTTGGCGTTCGACCAGGCCAGGCTGTTGCCGGCCTTGCTGGAGGAGGGATTGACTAGGAGGACTGAGTCGAGCCTCGTCGATCCCGCAGACCTGTTAAGCGACCTGGCGGAGACGCGGCGGCGCGGTTACAGCATTTCCGACGAGGACGTTACTACAGGTATAGGAGCCATTGGTGCCCCGATTCTCGGTCCGGACAGCGTTGCCGTTGCGGCCCTGAGCTTCGGCGGCCTGCGGCAGCACGTCCTGCCGCCCCGACCTGCACAGGTGGCGTGCCTGCTGGAAGCCTGCCAGGAAATCTCGACGCGGCTCGGTTACTCGCGGCATGGAGACGTCCGGGCGGCCGGGGATGACCTCACCGGCAGCACCGCCTCGACGGCTGACTGAGCTCGCGCCCGGTCGGGCTCCTCAGATCCCCTATCCGACGCTCGCCCGCAGTTGCAATTGGAACCCCCAGCGCTGTTGACAGCGAATTATCTGCAGGTCTAGCGTGCCGCATAGTAGAACGCTGTACCGCCTGGCGGGACGCTCTTTGCCGTTCCGGTGCCTGCCACGAGGCGACGGGTTCGGGAGCTCGCTGTCTGGCTAGAAAGTGGCCATGTCGAATGCGCACAAGGGCAAACGCCGATTTCGGAGGGCGCTCGGCAGATAGCCGCTGTGGGGCGCCGAGGAGGTTCCATGGACATTCACACTCATAAGCCCGGCACCGTAACGCTGCCACCGCTCACAGCCGGTCCGCATCAGCGGCGGCTCGACCTCATCACGATCGTCGCGACACTCGGTGGCCTGCTCTTCGGCTACGACACCGGCGTGATCAACGGCGCCCTGGAGCCGATGAAGGAAGATCTCGGGCTGACTGCGACAGGCGAGGGTCTGGTCACGAGCACCCTGCTGGTCGGGGCCGCCATCGGAGCGGCTGCCTGCGGCAAGCTCAACGACTCCCTCGGCCGAAAAAAGACGTTGACCATGCTGGCCGTCGTGTTCTTCGTCGGCACCATCGGCGGTGTGCTGGCCCCAAACCTCGCGATCATGATCCCGTCGCGGATAATCCTGGGCTTCGCGGTCGGCGGCGCCTCGGTCACCGTGCCGGTGTACCTGGCAGAGCTGGCCCCCACCGAGCGCCGGGGCAGCCTCGCCGGTCGAGGGGAGCTGGCGATCGTCGTCGGCCAGCTGCTCGCATTCGCGATCAATGCCATCATCGGCAACGTCTGGGGTGAGCACCCCGGGGTGTGGCGATACATGCTCGCGGTCGCCGCCATCCCCGCGGTCGGCCTATTCGTCGGGATGCTGCAAATGCCAGAGTCTCCGCGCTGGCTGATCTCGAAGAACCGCCACGACGACGCTCTTGCGGTCCTCATGCAGGTCAGGTCCGAGGAGCGCGCCCGCGCCGAGATGGAGGAGGTCGAGTTCCTGCACGAGGAAGAGGAACAGGCGAAGATGGGGGGCTGGCAGGACCTCAAGATGCCCTGGGTCCGCCGCCTCTTCATCGCCGGTATCGGTGTAGCCATCGCGCAACAGTGCACCGGCATCAACTCGATCATGTATTACGGGACGCAGGTGCTGACCGTGGCAGGCTTCTCGGCCAGCGCGGCGCTCATCGCGAACGTCGCCAACGGCGTGCTAGCCGTCATCGGTTCAACCATCTGCCTGTTCTGGCTGATGGACCGGGTGCCGCGGCGCAAGCTGATCATCGGCGGCTTCATCGCCACCACAACCTGCCACGGGCTCATCGTGATCTCCTCGTTCCTGCTGCCGGAAGGTATCACCAAGGCGTTCGTGGTCCTCATCTTCATGGTGCTCTTCGTCTTCTGCATGCAGTTGGCTTTGAACATCCCGGTGTGGGTCATCATCTCGGAGATCTTCCCGCTGGACATCCGCGGCCTGGGGATGGGCGTGAGCGTGCTCTGTCTGTGGGTGACCAACGCGATCATCGCGTTTGCCTTCCCGATCCTGGTCGACACCATCCAGATCCAGGGTGCCTTCCTGGTCTTCGTCGTCCTCGGACTGATCGCGATCGCCTTCCTGACGAAGTTCCTTCCGGAGACGAGGGGTCGTTCCCTGGAGGAACTGGAGGAGGCGTTCGCCGCCGGCAACTTCCGCTGATCGCTCCTCGGTTGCTTTCTCCTGACCCGCGCGGGGCCCGAACGTCAATTGCGGGAGTGTCGTTCGACAACGACACTCCCGCCCGAATTCGAGGGATCCGCTCCGGCCAGGCTGGAGGTCAGGTCATAACAAAAGTTAGGTTGGCTCATGCCACTCGTTCGTATTGATCTTCTTAAGGGTCGAACGCCGGAGGAGCTCCGCAGGTTGGCTGACACCGTCCAAGACGTCATGCTTGATGTCTTCTCAGCACCGCCGCGCGATCGATATCAGATCATTACCGAGCACGACAAGGGTCACATCATCGCCGAGGACACTGGCCTCGGTTTCGATCGCTCGGAGGGCATTGTGATCATCCAGATCTTCCAGCAGGGCCGATCGAATGAGCAGAAGGTAGCCGCGTACGCCGAACTGGCCAAGCGCTTGGAGGCGGAATGCGGCGTACGGCCGGAGGATTTGATCATCTCAGTGATGTCGAACAGGCATTCCGACTGGTCCTTCGGTCTGGGCCAAGCCCAATTCGTAGACGGCACTTTGCACTCGCCGATTTAGGCGCGGATCCCATTTGTCTGTACAAAGAATTGACACCGCGGACGGAGGCCAATACGGTGCTTCGAGAGCCACTATGCGGCGCGATCTTGATCTCAAAGGAGAGCCATGAGTAGCGATCCTCACGACCGTCCGGATGCACAGGTTGAGCCGCTGGAGGTGCTGACCTTCGGTCGGAGCGGTGTCGACATCTATCCACTGCAGATTGGCGTTGGGCTTGAGGACGTACAGACATTCGGGAAGTACTTGGGGGGCACTACGGCCAACGTTGCTGTGGCGGCAGCCCGCCTCGGCAGGAGAGCCGCGATCATCACTGGCGTCGGCGATGACCCGTTCGGCCGATATGTACGCAAGGCACTCCGGGAGCTGAACGTCGATGATCGTTACGTAGTGACCAACACCGAGTACGCCACGCCGGTGACGTTCTGCGAAATCTTCCCGCCCGACAACTTTCCCCTTTGGTTCTACCGCAAGCCCACCGCCCCGGACCTGCAGGTCAAACCTTCAGACATCGACTTCGATGCGGTACGCGCTACCCGGCTGATGTGGTTGTCGGTCACCGGGCTCAGTGAGGAGCCGAGCCGTGAGTCACACTTCGCTGTCCTCGAAGCACGGGCTCGTAAGCAGTTCACCGTGCTCGACCTGGATTACCGCCCGATGTTTTGGGATACTCCGGCACACGCGACTGAGCAGATACAGCGGGCTCTGCCCCAGGTCACGGTCGCGGTCGGCAATCGCGAGGAGTGTGAGGTCGCGGTTGAAGAAACCGAGCCGGAGAAGGCCGCCGATGCACTCCTAGCCGCCGGCGTCGAGCTGGCGATCGTGAAGCAGGGCCCAAAAGGGGTGCTGGCCAAGACCAGAAGCGAGCGGGTGGAGTCGCATCCTATTCCGATCCGCCCACTGAACGGCCTTGGCGCGGGCGACTCGTTCGGTGGGTCGCTGTGTCACGGACTGCTGGCGGACTGGCCGCTGCAGAAGGTCCTGCAACACGCCAACGCGGCCGGGGCGATCGTGGCCTCCAGACTTGAGTGCTCGACCGCAATGCCGACCGAAGCCGAGATCGAGACGCTGCTGGCTGGCGGCGACCCCAATGAGCATCTCGCCGACTCGCTCGCCGTGCACTTCGCGACTTCGAGTGCCGCCCGATGAGCACCGCGACCGACGCCACGTCGGGAACCCAGTTCGCGGGCTCCATCAGCGAGCTCAATGAGATCCGTAGTCGTGATCCGCAGCGCATCAAGAGGCTGTTCGTAGATCGGCGCAAGCGGGAACTGTTCGGGCCTGACGGCAGGTTGATGATCATCGCCTGTGATCATCCGGCACGTGGCGCACTAAGTGCAGCAGGCAGGGCAACTGCGATGGCGAGCCGTTCCGATCTTCTCGATCGATTGGTGACCGCGCTGACGCGGCCGGGCGTCGACGGTCTGCTGGCGACAGCCGACATCGCCGAGGACCTGTTGCTGTTGGGCGTTCTGGAGGAGAAGCTGGTATTCGCCTCGATGAACCGTGGTGGCCTGCAAGGCTCAGTTTTCGAGATGGATGATCGCAACACCGGCTACGACGTTCGCGGAACCATAGATGCAGGCTTTGAAGGCGCGAAGATGCTGCTGCGGATCGATCTTGAGGACCCCGGCACAGTCGCCACGCTGGAGCGGTGTGGTCAGGCGGTCACCGAGCTCAACCGGGCCGAGTTGATTGCGATGGTTGAGCCGTTCATGTCCAGTCGCTTCAGCGGGAAGATCGTCAATGATCTGTCTCCGGATGCGGTGATCAAATCGGTGCACATTGCGCAAGGACTCGGGGCCTCAAGTGCGTACACCTGGATGAAGCTTCCCGTGGTCCACGAGATGGAACGGGTAATGGATTCGACAACCCTGCCGACCTTGCTGCTCGGCGGCGATCCAGATAGTGCGCCGGATGAGACCTACGCAGCATGGCAGGCGGCGCTCGCACTGCCGTCCGTGCGAGGTCTTGTCGTCGGTCGCACCATGCTCTATCCGGCTGACGACGACGTGGCGAAGGCGGTCGACACGGCTGTCTCGCTCGTCCGGTAACGATCATGGAGTCGCGCTACCTGCTGCGGTCTGGTTTCGTGGACTCGGGTCCGTACGAGGTCGAGGTGACTCCCGAGTCAGCAGGCTGGGGCTACTCGTCCCTGAAGATCATCTCGCTCGAGCCAGAGGGCAGCCATCGTTTCGACACTGGTTCTGACGAAGTGATCGTGCTGCCCCTTAACGGATCGGTCGCGGTCAACGTTGACGACGCGCGCTGCGAGCTCGAAGGCCGGCCATCGGTCTTCGACGGGCCAACCGACCTCGTCTACGTGGGCCCCGGGAAAGCGGTGACCTTGCGATCCTCAGCGGGCGGGCGATTCGCTTTCTGTGCCGCACGTGCCCAGTCGGCGCTACCGCTGCGTTATCTTGCGGCATCGCAGGTGCCGGTCGAGCTGCGTGGTGCCGGCCAGTCCAGCCGCCAGGTACGCAACTTCGGCACTCCGGGATCACTGGAGGCGGCCAAGATCATCGCCTGCGAGGTGATCACCCCGGCGGGCAATTGGTCCTCTTATCCGGCGCATAAGCATGACGAGACGACTGAAACCGAGTCGGAGCTGGAAGAGATCTACTACTTCGAGATTGCCGCCGGGCCCAACGCCCAACCAGGTTTTGGATTCATGCGGACGTCCTCTTCGCCCGGTCGTGAGATTGAGGTGCTCGAGGAGGTCCATGATCGGGACACAGTGCTGGTGCCGTACGGCTGGCACGGACCCTGTGTCGCGGCGCCCGGCTTCGACATGTACTACTTAAACGTGATGGCCGGGCCGGGTGCTGAACGAGTCTGGAAGATCTCCGATCATCCCGACCAGGCTTGGGTACGCGATACCTGGGAAACACAATCCGTCGACCCGAGACTCCTTTCGGAGACCGTTCAGGAGGCTTGAGCATGGGAGAAACGTTGACTTCAGCGGGGGGGACGCCCCCCCAGAGCCCCTCCGAGGGGAAAATCAAGCTCACCGTGGCGCAGGCGCTAGTGAAGTTCCTAGGCGCACAATATTCAGAATCCGATGGCGAGGAGCAGAAGCTTTTCGCCGGCTGCTTTGGGATCTTCGGACATGGCAATGTGGCCGGCATCGGCCAGGCCTTGCTCCAGGCAGAGCTCGAAGAGCCCGACACGCTGCCGTACATCTTGGGTCGCAATGAGCAGGCCCTGGTGCACATCGCGGTGGCGTATGCCCGAATGAAGAATCGGCTGCAGACCTACGCAGTCTCGACCAGCGTCGGCCCTGGCGCCACCAACATGTTGACAGGTGCGGCGCTGGCCACGATCAATCGACTGCCTGTCTTGTTGCTGCCCGCCGACACCTTCGCCGACCGAAGCGCCTCCCCGCTGCTTCAGGAACTGGAGCTGCCTGGCTCTGGCGATGTCACGGTGAACGATGCCTTCCGTCCGGTGTCGAGGTACTTCGACCGCATCTGGCGACCTGAGCAGTTGCCTGGGGCGCTGCTCGCGGCCATGCGAGTCTTGACAGATCCGGCCGAAACCGGCGCTGTGACGCTGTGCTTCCCACAGGACGTGCAGGCGGAGGCGTACGACTGGCCGACCGAGCTGTTCGAGAAAAGAGTCTGGCACGTAGCCCGGCCGCTGCCCGAGCGATCGATGCTCGAGGCCGCCGCAGAAATCATTAGGTCGGCAAAGCGGCCGCTGGTCGTGGCGGGTGGTGGAGTGACCTATTCCCGCGCGCAGGATGCGCTGGTGGCCTTCTGCGAGGCGACCGGGATTCCTGTCGGCCAGAGCCAAGCCGGCAAGGGAACCCTGGTGTATGACCATCCGCAGTGTCTCGGGGCCATCGGCTCCACCGGCACTACAGCGGCCAATGCAATCGCCCGCGAAGCCGATGTCGTGATCGGTATCGGCACCCGGTACTCCGATTTCACGACCGCGAGCCGGACCGCCTTCCAAAACCCCGACGTACGGTTCGTCAACATCAATGTCGCGGGAATCGATGCGATCAAGAATGCCGGGCTCGTGGTGCAGGCGGATGCACGCGAGAGCCTTGCCGCCTTGCTGCCACTGCTGCAGGGCTACCGCGTCGATGAGGACTATGTGCGCACGTACACGGAGTTGGACGCTGCCTGGGACGAAACAGTCCAGAAGGTCTACCTGCCCGCCACTCCCAATGCGGGGGCGGATGGCCTGCTGACCCAAAACGAGGTAATCGGCATGGTGAACGAGCTGTCCGATCCCCGTGACGTCGTCGTGTGTGCCGCCGGATCCATGCCTGGAGATTTGCACAAGCTGTGGCGGACCCGTGACCCGAAGGGCTACCACGTGGAGTACGGCTACTCCTGCATGGGCTACGAGGTCGCCGGCGGGCTCGGCGTACGGCTGGCCTGTCCTGACCGCGATGTCTTCGTCATGGTTGGGGACGGCTCATACCTGATGATGGCGACCGAGCTGGTTACGGCCGTTCAGGAGGGCATCAAGGTCATCACAGTACTCGTGCAGAATCACGGCTACGCCTCCATCGGTTCACTCTCGGAGTCGCTGGGCTCGCAGCGCTTCGGGACCAAGTACCGATATCGGAATCCCGAGACTGGGCGGCTGGATGGCGACAAGCTGCCTGTTGATCTTGCAGCCAACGCCGCGAGTCTTGGCGTCGAGGTGATCAAGACGACCACGGCCGGTGAGTTCGCGGAGGCGATCAAGGCTGCCAAGGCGGTCGATCACAGCCTCGTGATCTACGTCGAGACCGACCCGTTGATAGGCGCACCCGACTCCGAGTCATGGTGGGACGTACCGGTCAGCGAAACATCGACTCTCGAATCGACCCAGCAAGCACGAAAGACATACGACGAGTACAAGGCCACTCAAAAGTTGTTCCTGTAGGGAGGTTATGTGTCCACGATCACGATCGGTACCGCACCGGACTCGTGGGGAGTTTGGTTCCCCAGCGATCCTGATCAAGTGCCTCCGGAGGTTTTCCTTCGGGAGGTCGCCGAGGCCGGATATGAGTGGATCGAGCTCGGTCCATACGGATATCTGCCCACCGATCCGGTGAAGTTGTCCGAGCAGCTCGACGAGTACGGGATGGGAGTACTGGCAGGAACCGTCTTCGAGCACTTGCACCGTCCGGACTCGTGGGACGCTGTGTGGACTCAGGTGACCAACGTCGCGGCACTGACCCAAGCCGTCGGCGGGAAGCACATCGTCGTAATCCCCGACGTGTGGCGGCACCACAAGACGGGGGAGCCGGTTGAGAACCGTGAGCTCACACCGGAGCAGTGGACACAGAAGACTGAGGGTCTGGACGAGCTCGGGCGGAGGATTCTTGAAGAGTACGGCCTGCATGTGCAGTTCCACTCCCACGCCGACAGCCATATCGGCTACCAGCCAGACATCGAACGCCTCCTGGAGTCAACCAATCCCGAGTGGGTGAATCTCTGTTTCGACACCGGTCACATCGCCTACTACGGCGGCGACTGCTTGGAGCTGATTGCGAAATATCCCGATCGCATTGGTTACCTGCACCTCAAGCAGGTCAATCCGCTGGTGGTTGAACAGGTGCTCGACAAGGACCTCTCTTTTCCCGAAGCCGTACGAATGGGTGCAATGACTGAGCCACCGCTTGGTGTTCCCGAGATGCCGCCGCTGCTCGATGCGGTAGCTGGACTCGGTCGTGACGTCGAGGGCATCATCGAGCACGACCTCTACCCCTGCCCGCCTGACCTGCCGCTACCCATAGCGAAGCGGACCAAGGCCTATCTCAGTACCTGCAGTGGAGCGACCATCGAGTTTGGGAGGTAGCAGTGAGCGATGAGTTAAGAGTTGCTGTTCTTGGCGTCGGCATGATGGGCGCCTTCCATGTGGATGCGCTCAGCAAGCGGGTCCGAGGAGCGCAGGTCACGGTGGTCAACGACTATTTGGATGACAAGGCGAAAGAGGTTGCCGGACCGATCGGGGCTCGCGTAGAGCCCGATCCGATTGCCGCCATCAACGATCCAGAGGTGGATGCGGTGCTCATTGCCAGCCCTGGTGACGCCCACGCGGCACAGCTCGCTGCCTGCTTGGATCGCGGCATTCCGGTGCTGTGTGAGAAGCCGCTGACTACCGACATGAATTCCGCCCACGCGATCGTGCAGAAGGAAAGGGCGCTCGGCAAGCAGCTCATCCAGGTCGGCTTCATGCGGCGCTTCGACGCTGAATACGCGGCGCTACGGAAGCTGATCACCGATGGTGGCCTGGGCAAGCCGCTCATGGTGCATTGCGTCCATCGCAATCCTGCGGTCGGTGATCATTTCACGTCCGAATTCATGATCAGGGACTCCGTGGTGCACGAGGTCGATTCAGTCCGCTTCCTGCTGGGCGAGGAGCTCACCAGTGTCGAGGTGATCAAGGGCGCTGCCACAGGTAGTGCGCCGCACGGCATCCATGATCCCATGTTGGTGATCTTCGAAACCGAATCGGGTGCGATTGTCACCGATGAGATCTTCGTCCGGAGCGGCGTAGCGTACGAGGTGCGGACCGAGGTCGTGGGCGAGAAGGGCAGCGCCTTCATTGGCTTGGACCAGAACCTCCAGACCAAGTCGATCGACGGACGCTGGGGCGGAAAGATGACGCCAAGCTTCGTGGAGCGCTTCGGCGGGGCCTACGACGTCGAGCTGCAACGCTGGGTGGATGCCGCCAAATCCGGAACCATCGACGGCGCGAGCGCCTGGGACGGCTATGCCGCCGTTGCGGTCTGTGAGGCCGGCGTGCAAGCGCTCCGGAGTGGGGTGAAGTTCCATGTCCACCTCACCGGTGGTGCTGTCGCGGCCATTGAGCCGGAGGAGCAGCAGGCCGGTATTCAGGCGCCCGATCTGGAAGGAGCGTGGCCGTGAAGCTCGCCCTCGATCCCCAGATGTTCTTCTCGAGCAGCTCGGTCTACGAGCTGCCGGACATCGTGGCCAGCCTTGGCTACGACTGGATGGAGCTGTCGCCCAAGCCAGACTTCGTTCCGTTCCTCAAGTACCCGCGAATCGACGACGCCGGGGTCAAGAGACTGAAGAAGCTCGCCAGTGACGCCGGGGTTGGCATAGCATCAGTGCTCCCCGTGCTGCCTTGGTCAGGCCAGACGCGCGATGCGCGAGCAGCAGGGGCCGATGAGGACCTGCGACAGGCCGCGGTACGCGCTTGGAAGCGAGTCATCCAGATTACCGTCGACCTTGGAGTCGAGGTGATCAACTCCGAGTTCGGCGGTAGGCCAGAGGCTCCACATATATCCGAGGCTCACTTCTTGAAGTCGATGGATGAGCTATTGCCGATTTTCGAGCGCGAGGGTTTGCAGCTGATCTTTGAGCCGCACCCGGATGACTTCATCGAGGACGGCTTGGAGGCGGTGGACATGATTCGCGGCCTCAACCAGGACTGGCTCGGTTTTCTGTACTGCACACCCCACGCATTCCACCAAGGCCACGACCCGGGAACCATTATCGAGGCGGCCGGGGAGAAGGTGCGTTACGTCCATCTGGCTGATGCCTGGAACCATCTGACCTCCGGCGGTGCGCGCTACATCTCCAACCCGCCCGGCAACCCGGCCAGGGTGCACCAACACATGGAGATGGGCATGGGCGAGGTCGACTATGACGCGGTCTTTGCTGCGCTTGCTGCCGTCGGGTTCGACGGAGTGATCAGCAGCTGCGTCTTCGGGTGGGAAGAAGACGCGCGTGGCGTCTCGGAACGTCAGCGTGACAAGGCACTTGCCCTCATCGACAAGCATTTCGGAGCTGACACGACGACAAAGGTGCGTTCCAGCAAGATCAGCACTTGATCATGATCATCCGGCAGCAATCCAGCATCATCAGATAGGAACAGCTATGGCAACGACTCTCTACCATTGGAAGTCCGGCGAAATCTTCGAGGGCAACAGCGGACGCTTCTCCGACGTCACCAACCCCGCCACCGGTGAGGTAACGGCGCAGCTTGCGCTCGCTTCTGAGGACGACGTCAATGAAGTCGTCGCCGCGGCGAAGGCCGCGTTCCCACGCTGGCGAGACTTGTCCCTGACCAGGCGCACCCAGGTTCTCTTCCGTTTTCGCGAACTGTTGAACGCGGAGAAGAAGGAGTTAGCCGCGATCATCACCTCTGAGCACGGCAAGGTACTCTCGGACGCGCTCGGCGAGGTCACACGTGGCCAGGAGGTCGTTGAGTTCGCCTGCGGTCTACCCCATTTGATCAAGGGCGGCTTCACTCTGAACGCCTCGACCAAGGTCGATGTGCACTCCATGCGCCAGCCGCTCGGGGTCGTTGGCATCATTTCTCCGTTCAACTTCCCCGCGATGGTGCCCATGTGGTTCTATCCGATCGCGATCGCCGCAGGGAACACCGTTGTGCTAAAGCCGAGCGAGAAGGTGCCGACGGCCGCGCTCTGGATGGCCGAATTGTGGAAGGAAGCTGGGCTTCCCGACGGTGTCTTCAACGTCCTGAATGGCGACAAGGTGGCTGTAGATGGGCTGCTAACACACCCCGATGTGGAGTCGATCTCCTTTGTGGGATCCACCCCGATCGCCAAGTACATCTACGAGACC
>JAICEV010000045.1 GCA_025923975.1 Propionibacteriaceae bacterium | reverse complement strand
GGAAATGTTCCCGGCAGCGTATTGAGCGCGGTAGAACAGGATGCCGATGCGTGGTCGGGACGCTCCGATCGGTGTCTCTCGGGGCAGCACACCCCAAACCGGCTGTTCGACCGGCGGCTGGAAGCCGACACCGGTAAGCAGCACGGTGTCGCAGAGAAACGCATGCAGCTGCCGGAGATTGTCCGGCCCGCCATTGGCCAGGTAAACGTGGGCGTCGGCGGCCACCCCAATCGGAACAGTCGACAGCTCCATAAGCGCAGCATCAGGAGCCTGCTCGCCGCCCAGCACCGCTATCGGCTTGCCTGTCGCACGAAAGCGATCGAAACCGCTACACAACAGCTGCGGCGAGCCGAGCACGCGCGCGACGATCAGGTCGCAAGCCTCCAACACCTCGCCAAGTTCGCTGTGCGCCGATCGCGCAGGGTTGGCCAAGACGTAGTCCGCACCGCTCCCCCTCGCAGAGAGCAGATCGGTGTCAGAGGTGGAGAGCAGGGCGATCCGCGGCATTGGTCGTGGGGAGCGCAGAACCCGGAGGCCTGTTTTCCCCGTCCCCCTTTCAATCCGGCGTGCGGTTGTCCGGTGTGCAGGTTACGCCCCATCGAGCTGCACATGGGTGGCGCCGATCGAGCACAGACTGGCCAGCGAGTGGCTGGCAGGTGGCCTGGCCGTCGGCCAGCGACCGTTGAAATCGTCGAAACAAGGTCGGCGACTCGGACGTAACGGCGTGTCACGACCTACCTAGAAGTCGATAAAAGGAGGACGACATGTCTGAAGCGATTAGCGGCGAGGTGGCCGTGACCCCCAGCGACTACGTGAATGCCCTCGATCGGCTGGTGGGCTGTTGGAACGTTTCCGGTGGACCAACCGCCCGGCCAGCATGCACCAGATCCCACGACGCCACCGCCTGAATGATGAGGTCACTTACGATGGCGGGCGTGACTCGCGCCGACCGATGCCCCGGGGTGCTGCGGCCACACCTGGCGGCAGATGGGGCGGTGGTGCGCGTGCGTGTGCCTGGTGGGCAGACAACTGGCAGCGCGCTTGGCCGGCTGAGCCGCATCGCCCAGCAGTTCGGCACCGGGGATCTCCAGCTAACGTCTCGTAGCAGCCTCCAGATTCGCGGCCTGCCGGATCCGGTGCGTATGGGCTTTGTCCATGCCGTGCAGCGCGCAGGCTTCTTGCCGTCGGACACGCACGAGCGGGTGCGCAACATCGTCGGCTCGCCGCTGACAGGCATCACCGGCGGTGCGACCGATATCCGACCGCTGATAGCGAGCCTGGACGCCGGGCTGTGCGCGGAGCCGCGGCTCGCCAGTCTGCCTACTCGGTTTCTATTCGCCGTTGACGATGGCCGCGGGGATGTGACTGCAGCGCCCTTCGATCTTGGATACCGGGCCGTTGATCATGACTACGGGTGGGTGCTGCTCGGTGGAGCGGAGCAGGGACTATTGGTCCCAGCCGGCGATGCAGTGCCGACGTTACTCGAGCTTGCGCACCGCTTCCTGACGGCGAGCCAGAAATTGGATCATGTGTGGCATATCCGCGACCTTGCGCATTGGGCAACGACGATTCCTGGCGTACGCGCGGTCCTGCTGCCTCCTCGTGTGACTGCCAATCCGCTCGGTGCAGTCGCCGGAGCTGCCTCGGTTCAGGTCCCGCTGGCGCTGCTGACCCCGGCTCAAGCTGCAACGGTGGAGGCCTGTGCCAGCGGGTCGGTGGTGATCACGCCATCACGAGGCTTGGTGTTGTCGGGAGCTGCCCGTCGGCTTCCGCAGCTTGCAGCCGTTGGCCTTGTGCACAATCCGGCCTCGCCGTGGTCGGTAATCTCGGCATGCGTCGGCGCTCCCTCTTGCGCAAGCTCCTTGATCAACACTCGCGCGTACGCGACAGCGTTGGCGCAGTCTGGATCATCACCGTTGCGGAGGACGCACATCAGCGGCTGCGAGCGCCGCTGCGGCGCGCCAACCGGTGCTTATCGTGATCTTGTAGCGCCCCGTGACACCGAGCTGCTGGCGCTCCTGAGTGAGACTCCGTAATGCTTGCACCGGCGCGGCGCTATGACTATGTCACGGCACCCACGGAGATCTATCGGCGATCGTTTTCGACGATCCGATCGGAGGCTGATCTCTCTACGCAGCCAGCGGAAATGCAGAAAGTCGCAGTCCGGATGATTCATGCCTGCGGCGATGTTGATCTAGTCAATGATCTTGCCGCTCATCCAAGGTTGGTGTCGGCTGCCCGAACGGCGCTTGAGACTCGCGCGGTGATCTTCACCGACACCCAGATGCTGGCCGCCGGGATCACCCGGCGGCGACTGCCAGCGGACAGCGAGGTCTGCTGCCTGATCGACGACCCACGCGCCAGTGAGTTGGCTGCACAATGGGGAACGACGCGATCGGCCGCCGCGGTTTCGCTGTGGGGCGACCGGCTGGCGGGCGCGGTAGTGGCGATTGGCAATGCCCCGACCGCCCTATTCCACGTGCTGGAACTGATTGCCGATGGCGGACCACGTCCGGCTGCGATTATCGGAGTTCCCGTCGGCTTTGTCGGCTCCACCGAGTCCAAGATCGCATTGGCTGAGAACCCGTGGGACATCCCATGGCTTGTGGTGCACGGCCGGCGTGGTGGGTCTGCCTTGTGCGCAGCGGCGATTAATGCTCTCGCTCGCGAATCGGAGATCGCGTGACTGGACACCTCTACGGGGTCGGCGTCGGTCCCGGCGACCCAGAGCTGATTACTCTCAGAGCGGCTCGGCTCATCCAGAATGCCGACGTCGTCGCATACCACTCCGGAACGGCCGGCAGATCGATCGCTCGTACCATTGCTGACTCGCTGATCAGCGAGAAGGCGATCGAGGAATTGTTGATCTATCCCGTCACCACGGGCCCGACTGATCATCCCCTCGGCTACTACGGCGCCGTGGATGATTTCTACGATGAGTCCGCTGAGCGGTTGGCCAAGCATCTCGACGCGGGCCGACATGTCGTCGTGCTGGCTGAGGGCGACCCATTGTTCTACAGCTCATACATGTACCTGCACGACCGGCTCTCGGCGCGGTTTCCAAGCGAGATCGTGCCTGGAGTCACCTCGTTAACCGCAGCGGCCACCGCACTGAGAAAGCCGCTGGCACGGCATGAGGACATCCTGACCGTGTTACCCGGAACGCTGCCCGTATCGGAGCTCGCTCGCCGGCTCGCCGACACCGAGGCAGCAGCGATCATGAAACTAGGCCGCACTTTCGCTGGCGTACGCGAGGCGTTGCGGCAAGCCGGGCGACTCTCTGACGCGCTCTACGTGGAGCGGGCGACCACCGGTGAGCAGCGCGTCATGCCGGTGATCGATGTCGACGCCGGTGCAGTGCCGTACTTTTCCATGATCGTTGTGCCGGGCCGGGATCGACGCCTCGATTCGGCGGGTCGATCAGCGATGCCTCGGCTGGCCACGGCCGTTGATCAGGTCGAGGAGCCACGGTTGTTTGTTGTCGGCCTTGGGCCCGGGGCGGACAGCTGGATGACGCCGCAAGTTTCGGCGGTGCTTGCTGAAGTTGATCATGTCGTGGGCTATGGGCCATACCTCGACCGACTTCCGGTGCGGCCGAATCAACAACGCCACGCCAGCGGCAATACTGTCGAGGCAGAGCGGGCCCGATACGCTCTTGATCTTGCCTTGGCGGGCCAACGAGTCGCGGTGGTCTCGGGTGGTGATGCGGGAATTTTTGGCATGGCCTCAGCGGTCTTCGAGGCAGCCGAGGACGACCGGTATGCCGAGGTCAAGATCACGGTGCTCCCCGGAGTGACTGCAGCTCAGGCAGTCGCGGCCCGCGCCGGTGCCCCTCTCGGAGGGGACTATGCGGTGCTGTCCCTATCTGACCGGCTCAAGCCATGGTCAGTGATTGAGCGCCGATTGCGAGCTGTGGCTGAGGCTGATCTGGTGCTGGCCATCTACAACCCGGCCTCGCGTAGCCGGCGCGAGCAGATTGTCCGAACGCGCGAGCTCCTGCTCGAGCTCCGTGCCCTAGATACCCCGGTCGTCGTCGGCCGCGATATGGGTCGTGAAGGTGAGGATCTCATGGTCACCACTCTGGGAGCGCTCGATCCCGAGGATATCGACATGAGCTGCCTGCTGATCATTGGTTCCAGCCAGACCCGACTCGGCCACGGCGCGACGGTCTGGACTAGCCGTTCGCACACTGCTAAGTCACACGGCCGCTAACGACGCCGCTTCCCGTACAGGTGCGACTCCGCGAAATCCTCTGCGTGCAACGCCTCACCTACCATGATCACAGCCGCCTGTCGCAAGCCGGCCTCCTCGACCTTATCCGCAATCGTGGCCAGGGTGCCGCGGAGCACTCGCTCGTTCGGCCGAGTGGCGTTGGCCACAACTGCGACCGGACAGGTGGGCCCGTACGCGGGCGTCAGCTGCGCAGTGATCTGCCGTATCCGTCGGATCGCTAGATGGATGATCATGGTGGCCCGCGTCTCGGCGAGATACGCCAGCGACTCGGTCTCAGGCATAGCAGTAGAGGCCGCCTGAGTACGGGTCAAGATCACGGTTTGGGCTAGCTCGGGCACGGTGAGCTCACGGCCAATGATCGCCGCCGCCGCCGCGTAGGCTGGTACGCCCGGCGTCACATCCCAGCTCACTTGCGCCGCATCAAGTCGTCGGGCCTGTTCAGCCACTGCCGAGTAGATCGAGGGATCCCCGGAGCAGAGCCGCGCCACATCCTCTCCGCGCTGATCAGCGGCAATCAGCTGATCAGTGATCTCATCAAGATCAAGATGCTGGCTGTCGATGAGCGTGGCGCCCGGTGGGCAATGAGCCAGGATTTGATCATCAATGTAGGTGCCGGCGTAGACACAAACTGGGCAAGACTCGATCAGCCGCACGGCACGGACGGTCAGCAAATCAGCTGCCCCCGGCCCGGCCCCGATGAAATGAACGGTCATCCCACGTCCTTGACCGCGCTCCACTGCACCACGGCTCTGGCCGGCCGCCAGCCGTGATAGCGGCCGATCGGCTCAAGGTGTTCGACTGAGAGTCGGGAGAGCTCGCCGCCGTAGCGCTTCCAGCAGTCAACCATGATCATCTCGGTCTCCTGGGTCACGGCATGGACCACCAGCCGACCGCCAGCCTGCAACGCCGACCATGAACGTTCCAGGGTCTCAACGGTCGCTCCCCCACCAATGAAGACAGCATTCGGCTGCGGCAACGAGGCCAGCACATCGGCCGCTTCCGAATGCAGCACCTCAAGACTGGGTGCGCCAAGCGCCTCGGCGTTGCTGCGAATTCGTTTGACCCGGTCGAGGTTGTGCTCAATTGCGACCGCCCGGCATCCGGGGTGAGAGCGCAGCCACTCGATGGCGATCGACCCTGCGCCCGCCCCCACATCCCACAACAGCTCGCCCGGCCGCGGCATCAGATGAGCCAGCGCCGAGGCGCGAAGATCGCGTTTGGTCAGCTGCCCATCATGATCAAATGCTTCGTCGGGCAATCCTGCTGCCAGTGAGGCGGCACCGCTGCTGCCGGCACAGGCAACACAGATCACATTGAGCTCTGGAGCATGGCCCTTCCAAGTTCTCGCGGCAGACTCAGTCCGGGATTCACTGTCGGCACCAAGATCGCCCAACACCGTGACCATGCTGTCGCCGTAGCCCTCGTCGATTAGTACCTGTGCCACCGCTGTGGGACTATGAGCGTCGCGCGACAAGATGATCAAGTGCCGGCCAGGGAACAGGAACCGCCGCACTACATCAAGGTCCCCGCCGCGCAGCCGTACCAACTGCGTCGACTCCTCTGACCAGCCCATCCGAGCTCGGGCAAACGCCACTGAAGACACCGCTGGATGAACCCGGACGGCTGTAGCACCGAGCATCTCGACCAGCGTGCTGCCGATCCCCGCGAGCAGCGGATCACCCGAAGCGAGAGCCACGACCCGACGCCCAGAAACCTCGCCGAGCAGCGTAGGCAGCCCTTCGCGCAGCGGGCTCGGATATGGCAGCCGCTGCTGAGGTGGAAACGGCGGAATGAGACCGAGGTGCCGTGGGCTACCCAGCAGCACGTCCGCGTTCTGGACCATGACCTGCAGTCGCTCCGGAAGGTCGCTCCACCCTCGCGCGGTCAGCCCGATCACCTCGATCACGCCTCAGACTGTATGCCCGGACTTCCTCTCGCGGCGACCGTGCCTGAAACGCACGTGCATGTGCGTTCCTTGCGCCCTGCACAGGCTGCACAAGGGATGTATCGCGACTGGAACGAATGTGCACGTTCGTTCCAACGCCCAGGCTGTGAGTCTCAATCTCCCTCCTGATGTGACATGATTCGAGGCGGCGACGGCAGAGGAATCCGGTGCGAGTCCGGAGCGGTCCCGCCACTGTGACTCGGATGTTTCGTCACCAGCGAAGATCTGGGAAGTCAGGACGTCTGCCGGCGCTGATCGGTGTCGCATTCCGCGTACGCCGATCAACCCAGACATACCGCGGGCGTGGATACCCGCAGGAAGGGTATGAGGTGCGGGCGTTTCCGTTCTCCGCAGTCGTCGGTTCCGAAGACATGGCACTGGCCTTGATTCTGACCACCGTTTCCCCGGAAGTGGGCGGCGTTCTGGTGCGCGGCGAGAAAGGCACCGCAAAAACGACCATGGTCCGTGCTCTCGCGCAGGTGCTGCCTAGCATCGCTGTGGTCGAGAGCTGCCGCTTCAGCAGCGACCCGCTGGATATCGATTCGACATGCCCGGACGGACCCCATGATCATCCTGCGGCACGGTCACGGCCAGCCAGATTAGTTGAGCTTCCGGTGGGTGCCACCGAAGATCGGGTGATCGGCTCGCTTGATCTGCGGCAAGCCCTCGGTGTCGGCGAGGTAGTGTACGAGCCTGGGCTGTTGGCCGCGGCTCATCGCGGAATCCTCTACGTGGATGAAGTGAACCTCCTTCATGATCATCTCGTGGACCTGCTGCTGGATGCGGCGGCGATGGGCCGCTCGACCGTCGAGCGGGACGGAGTCTCGGTTGCGCATGCTGCCCGGTTGATCTTGATCGGAACCATGAACCCAGAGGAAGGCGAACTTCGGCCACAGCTCCTCGACCGCTTCGGGTTGACCGTTGAGATCAGCGCTCCGCGGGATCCAGAGCTACGAGCCGAGGTGATCCGCCGACGGATGGCTTTCGATCGCGACCCTGCATCCTTCATTGCGGCATATGCCGCCGACGAACATGGGCTGCGCGCGAGGATCGACACCGCCCGGACGCTGGTGCCGTCGATACGCCTGGCAGATCGGCAGCTGGCGACGATCGCCAGGGTGTGTGCGGCGTTCGAGGTCGACGGGATGCGGGCAGACATCGTGATTGCGCGAGCGGCGGCTGCTCATGCCGCCTGGCACGGCCGCCCCGAGATCACCAAGCCCGATATCCGCGCCGCCGCCAGGCTGGCGTTGCCGCATCGGCGGCGCCGCAATCCCTTCGACGCCCCTGGATTGGACGAGGCTTTCCTTGATCAACTTCTCGACGAGGAGCCAGATCCGGAGCCGACACCACCGAACGGCGGCCATCGCAATGGCCCTTCGACAAGCTCAGCGCACAACAAGGCTGCGCACGTCAATGGGCATAAAGATATGCAGCCTGAGCCTGTCGAAGGCGCTTCGACAAGCTCAGCTCAGCAATCCCCGCAACCCATCAACGGCCCTTCGACAGGATCAGAACGCATCGTGTCGGCCGGCGAGACATACCGCACTCGCTTGTTCACCGCACGCGGGATCGGCACGGGCGAGGCGGGCCGCCGCAGCCGGGCCATCACCTCGACCGGGCGTACGGTCGGGGCCGTCCCGATCGATACCGGCAGCGGACGATTGCACCTCACTGCAACGATCCACGCGGCCGCTCCTCACCAGGCACCTCGCGGCCGGCTCCCGGCCGGGCGACTCCGACTGGCCACCCAGGATCTGCGCCTCGCCGTGACGGAAGGACGCGAGTCCAACCTCGTGCTCCTGGTTGTCGATGCGTCTGGATCGATGGCGGCGCGGCGCCGAATGGAGGCAGTCAAGGCTGCGGCACTCTCTCTGCTGCTGGACGCGTACCAGCGCAGGGACAAGGTCGGCTTGATCACCTTCCGCGGAGCCGAGGCGACACTCGCGCTGCCGCCAACATCCTCAATCGACACCGCGGCGCGTCGCTTGGAGGACTTACCGAGTGGCGGCCGTACGCCGCTGGCCGAGGGTCTGCTCTGCGCGGCGGAAACGCTACGGCTGGAGCAGATCCGCGACTCCCGCCGTCGCCCACTGCTGGTGCTCGTCACTGACGGCCGGGCCACTCATGGGCCCGATGCGGTCGACCGGTCCCAGCGAGCGGCTGATCGGCTGCGCCGCGCCGGGGTGGCGTCGCTGGTGATCGACTGCGAGTCCGGCCGGATGTCGTTGGGTTTGGCCCAGACGTTGAGCATCCACCTCGGCGCGCAGTATGTGACGGTCGATGAGGTCGGCGCTGATCAACTGGTTCGCGCTGTGCGCCAAGGCCGGGCCGCCTGATGCCCAGTGGCGTCCCAGGGGTGGTTCCGGCCGACGGGCTGACCACCCGGCAGCGCCGACAGCGGCCGTTGTTGATCATCCACACCGGCGATGGCAAGGGAAAGTCGACGGCAGCGTTCGGGCTGGCGTTGCGTGGCTGGAACCAGGGTTGGTCGGTGGGGATTTTCCAGTTCGTCAAGTCGGCCCGGTGGCGGATCGGCGAACAGACTGCCCTCGAGTCGCTGGGCGAACTGCACAATGCGACCGGGCGCGGAGGCTCGATTGAGTGGCACAAGATGGGTGCTGGATGGTCGTGGAGCCGCAAGATGGGGACCGACGATGATCATGCTGCCGCTGCGGCGGAAGGCTGGCAGGAGATCAAGCGGCGGCTTGCCCAGGAGAAGCACACCCTCTATGTACTGGATGAGTTCACCTATCCGATCAATTGGGGTTGGGTAGACATCGACGATGTGATCGACACCCTGACGGCAAGATCCGGATACCAGCACGTGATCATTACCGGTCGACGGGCCGACCCCAGGCTTGTCGAGGCAGCTCAGCTCGTCACGGAGATGAGCAAGATCAAACATCCCTTCGACGATGGGCAGAAGGGGCAGCGAGGCATTGAGTGGTGATCGATCCGACACCGTCTAGCTCCGCCCGAACGTTCCCCCGTTTGGTGATCGCCGCTCCCGGCTCGGGCCATGGCAAGACAACGGTTGCCACCGGCCTCATGGGTGCGCTTACTGCGACTGGTCTCAAGGTCGCGGGATTCAAGGTGGGGCCGGATTACATCGACCCTGGCTATCACACGCTGGCTACCGGCCGGCTGGGGCGCAACCTCGACCCATATCTTTGTGGCGAAGAGCAGATAGCGCCGCTGCTGCTGCACGGCGCCCACACCCCGGAACCCGCCGATATCGCCGTCATTGAAGGCGTGATGGGGCTTTTTGATGGTCAGATCGGCGGTAAAGGCTTTGCTTCCACTGCCCATGTCGCCAGCCTGGTACGCGCCCCGGTGATCATGGTCGTTGATATCTCCCATACCTCGCGCACCGCTGCAGCGATCATGCATGGGCTTAATACCTTCGACCCGGAAGTCCGGCTGAGTGGCGTCATCATCAACAAGGCCGGATCGGAGCGCCACGCCCGGGAGACCGTCGAGTCCATCCAAGGGACCGGCCTTGAAGTGCTCGGCGTACTGCCGCGGGATGCCGGCATCGAGATTCCCTCGCGGCACCTGGGCCTGGTGCCGGCCGCTGAGCGTGAGGAGGCAGCTGACGCGGTAGCGCAGCTGGCCCGGCGGATCAGCGATCACGTGTCACTCAGCTCGATCATCTCCATCGCACAGTCGGCGCCGACCCTGGAGGCGAAGGCATGGTCGCCTGCCGACCAAGTTAAGCCGCCCTCGGAGGCGCGTCCCGTAGTAGCGATCGCGGCTGGCCGGGCCTTTACATTCCGCTATCCGGAGACGGATGAGTTGCTGCGCGCGGCGGGATGCGAGCCCGTAGTCTTCGATCCCACCTCAGATGAGCGGCTCCCGGCTGGGGCAGCGGGGCTGTACCTGGGCGGCGGATTTCCCGAGGTGCATGCAGCCGACCTTGCCGCCAACGACGCGCTGCGATACGACATTCGAGCCGCTGTCGAGGCTGGTATGCCGACGGTTGCCGAGTGCGCCGGACTGCTCTACCTGTGCCAGAGCGTGGACGGGCAGCAGATGGTGGGGGCTATCGATGCTGACGCCGTGATGACCCGGCGGTTGACGTTGCGCTACCGCAGCGTGATTGCTGATCATGATCAACTCGCGGCTAGGGCCGGGGTCTCGGTGACTGGCCATGAGTTCCACCGCACCGCGGTCGAGCCCGGCCATGGCGCAGCCGCTGCTTGGTTCGTGGATGGGGAGCCGACCGGTTTCTCCACCGATCCGGGCGGCATTGGCCGCCAGACCGTGCACGCTAGCTACCTGCACCTACATTGGGCGGGATATCCCGATCTGGCACAGCGGTTCGCCAATGCCGTCCATGATCACGCAAAGACGATGCGCCCCATGCGCGCTGCGCCTGTCGAAGCGCACCAGCTGGCACCGCACCCCGCTACGGTTCATGATCTTCAGCACCACGGAGACCGGGATGTCGCCGAAGGCCTGGTGGACCTGGCTGTCAACGTCCGCTTGTCCGCTCCACCAGACTGGCTCAGCGCAATCATCAACGACACAACCCAGGACCTCGCTGCTTATCCCAACACGGCCGCAGCAAGCAAGGCCATCGCCGAGGCCCACGCCGTCACCGTCGATCAGGTACTGCCTACAGCGGGCGGCGCTGAAGCTTTCACCCTGCTCGCCCGCGCACTCCGTCCAGATAGCCCGCTGATCATCCATCCGCAGTTCACCGAACCCGAGGCCGCGCTCATTGCGGCTGGGCATCGGCCGGAGCGGCTCATTCTGTCGCCAGCCAACAACTTCCAGCTTCGGGCGGACCAGCTGCCACGGCAGGCGGACTTGATCATTATCGGCAATCCGACAAACCCGACCAGCGTGTTGCATCCTGCAGCGTTGCTCAACTCCTTACGTCGTCCGGGACGCGTCATCGTCGTGGACGAAGCCTTCATGGATGCCGTGCCTGGGGAGCCGGAGACCATGATCCGTGACGACTTGACGGGTTTGCTGGTACTTCGCTCGCTGACCAAGACCTGGGGGTTGGCCGGGCTACGCGCGGGCTATGTGATCGGGGAGCCGAAGCTGATTGCAGCTCTGCGGGAGCAGCAACCACCCTGGTCGGTGTCTACACCAGCGCTGGCAGCAATCATCGCCTGCCTCACCCCCGACGCGCGCAGTCTTGCCGTCGCTGCAGCTGATGAAATCGCCAGCCGGCGGGCCTACCTGGTGGAGCAGCTGGCGAGCGTAGGACTCCAGGTGGCGTACCCGCCCGAGGCTCCATTCGTGCTGGTTGACACCGGCGCCGTACGCCGAGATCGTGAACCCGGCTGGATCCGCCTCGCGTTGCGCGACCATGGCTTCGCGGTACGCCGTGGTGAGACCTTCCCCGGCCTAGGACCTGACTGGATCCGCATCGCCGTACGCGAACCCGAAACGACCGACCAATTAGTGGCGGCCCTTCGCCGACTTGTCAGACTCTAAGCAGGCTATAGCGAGCTGAGAGTCTGACAAGTCGGTGTGACAGGAGGTGGGTGGGGATGGGCAGCGGACACAGCCACGAAGTGACCGCAACCGGCGAACACCGGCGACGGCTCATAGTGGCCCTCGTGATCACCGGCGCGGTATTGATCGCGGAGGTAATCGGCGGTCTCATCTCGGGTTCCCTCGCACTGCTCGCTGACGCAGGCCATATGCTGACCGACTCGACCGGCCTGATCTTGGCGCTCATCGCGGCCTCCCTTGCGACCCGGGCCGCCACAGTGAAGCGGACGTTCGGACTGCAGCGTGCCGAGGTGTTAGCGGCTCTCGGCAATGCCCTGCTGCTGGTCGGGGTTGCCGTTTGGGTGCTGATCAAGGCTGTCGATCGGTTGCGCGAGCCCGTCGAGATCGAAGCCGGCCTGATGCTCGTCGTGGCTGCCGTCGGCGTGCTGGCTAATCTGGCCGGACTGCTGGTGCTCCGTCCCGCCCAGGGCAAGAGTCTGAACGTGCGTGGTGCCTACCTCGAGGTGCTCGGCGACCTCATCGGCTCACTGGCTGTCGTCGCCGCCGCTGTGGTGATCTTGTTGACGGGCTGGATGCCCGTTGACGCGATCGTTTCACTCCTCATCGTCGTGGTGATCATCCCGCGCGCCTGGGCCCTCCTTCGTGAGGTCGTGGACGTGCTCCTCGAAGCCACACCTCGTGGTGTGGATCTTGCCGAGGTGCGCGAGCACATCAAACGGGTCCCTGGGGTGGTTGATGTGCACGACCTGCACGCCTGGACGATCACCAGCGGCGTACCGGTCTTGTCTGCGCATGTCATCGTCGATCAGGCCTGCATCAGCGAGGGCCGCTCCGGTGAAGTGTTGGATCGACTCGGCGAATGTCTTGGCGGGCACTTCGACGTCTCGCACTGCACGTTCCAGCTCGAGCCGGTTGGTCATCAAGAGCACGAGGCCGCCCATCACGCCTGAACAGCTGCGAGCGTCGGAAATCGCGCGGCGGATTCCAAGCGCGATGCGCGAGCAGCTCCAAAGAAATTGTCAGAGGCCGATGCGAGGCTGGTCCGCATGTCAACGCAGTACTACACAGCCAGCAGCATCGATGGCTTCATCGCCGACTCCGACAACTCACTGAGCTGGCTTTTCCAGTTCAGCGAGCCGAGCGGAATGGAGGATGAGTTTCCGCGCTTCATCACTGACGTCGGCGCGATCGCTATGGGGTCGACGACGTACGAGTGGATCGCGGAGTACACCGGCTTCCTGACCGACCCCGGCAAGTGGGAGTACGCCGCACCGACCTGGGTCTTCAGCAGCCGTGACCTGCCGCGCGCTGAGGGCCTGGACATTCGCTTCGTCTCCGGCGACGTCGCGCCGGTCCACCAGGAGATGCTGAAGGTCGCCGAGGGCCGGAACATCTGGCTAGTGGGTGGCGGTGCGTTGGTCGGCCAGTTCCACGATCAGGGCCTGCTGGACGTGGTGATCATCGGCATGGCCTCGGAAACACACGGCTCGGGAGCCGCGTTGCTGCCGCG
>JAICEV010000044.1 GCA_025923975.1 Propionibacteriaceae bacterium | reverse complement strand
CTCCGATGCGATGCAGGCGCAGCTTGGGTCCTGGCAAGGCGGCGGTCTGTGTACCGTCCGCGTCGCCCTCATGATCGAAATGGGTGTAGACGTAGCAGCGATGGTCGGGCAGCCATTCTGCCTGGGAGAACTTGGTCTGGATTGGTGCGTCGTCCACCTCCCTTCCGCTGGACACATTCAGGAGCCGAAATGTCGTCCAGTCGCTTCCTGCTTCACTGATTCCGTACGCCGCCAGCTGACCGTCCCCACTCACCGTCAAGGTGCTTAGGGAGCTGGTGCCGTCCGGTGAAAACGTGTTGGGGTCCACCAGCACTCGCCCGCCGGTCAGCAGCTCCGGCAGCGACGAGGCGACGAAGACAACGTCCTGGTTCTGGCGGCCATCGTTCCTCGAGACGAAGTAGTGCCCGGCGCGCTTGAACGGCACGCCTGCGCGTGGCTGCCTCATTACCTGCTCCATGGTGTCGAGAAACCAGGGCCGGTCCGGCAGCGACTCCAGGTACCGAGCGGTGAACTCGTTCTGCCGCTTCACCCAGTCGGCGGTCTCGGCTGAGTCGGGATCCTCCAACCAGCGATACGGGTCCGCGATGGGCTGTCCGTGCAGCACCTCGACGATGTCGTCTCGACGTGTTTCTGGAAAGCGAGCCACGCCCGAGTAGGTTACCCGCGTCGTAATTCATCATTTGTGGAGTTTCTACCGGCATCGCTCTATCGTCTGTTCATGACGCTGGTCGTGGACCTTTCTGCCATCGATGCGGGCATGATCAATGCAGTCGGTGGCAAGGCGCTCAATCTCGGCATCATGAGCTCTGGTGAGCTTCCTGTGCCGGGCGGCTTCTGTGTCACGACTGAGGCGTATGGCTTGGTAGTGCAGGGGCGGCTGGATGACTTGATGGACAGGCTGGCGGGGACCCCAGATCCGGGAGGGGTGACCGAGGCTGCGGAGGAGGCCCGCCGGCGTGTGCTGGCACAGGAACTTCCGGAACAGCTCAGAACCGCGATCACCGATCAGTACCACGCGCTTGGCAACAATGAACCGGTCGCCGTCCGCTCCTCCGCCACAGCAGAGGACCTCGCGTACGCCAGCTTTGCCGGCCAACAAGACACCTACCTCAATGTGGTGGGTTCGGCGGCGCTGCTCGATGCAGTCCGCCGGTGCTTCGCCTCGCTGTGGACCGACCGAGCCGTCAGCTATCGCAATGCGAATGGCATTGATCACACCAGCGTGGCACTGGCTGTGGTCGTGCAGCGCATGATCGACGCCGCAGCAGCAGGCGTGATGTTTACAGCGAACCCGATCACTGGCAACAGGAACGAAATCGTGATCGACGCAAGCCCCGGATTGGGAGAGGCGGTGGTCTCCGGCGCGGTCAATCCCGATCATTTCGTCATCAACTCGGTCGATCGCACGGTTGTGTCACGCCGACTCGGTGACAAGCGTGTGATGATCACTAGTGTTCCCGGCGGTGGCACCGTACACCAGGAACTGGCCGACCGAAGCTCGCATGCCTGCCTGGACGACGAGCAGGTGCTGCAGCTTGCTGATCTTGGCCAGCAGATACAGCGGCACTACGGAGCCCCACAGGACACCGAGTGGGCACTCGACTCAACGGACCAGTTCTGGCTGACCCAGGCGCGCCCGATTACTACGCTGTACCCCTTACCGCGGATGCACCGGCCAGGCCTGCGGGTACTGATGTGCCTGAGCTTGGCCCAAGGCCTGACCAGGCCGATCACTCCGATGGGAATTGCAGCCATCCGGTTGATTGGCACATCGGTGGCCACCGCGCTCAAAATGCCACCCGCTCAGCCATTGGCTGGCCCGCCCGCGATGCACGCGCCTGGACAGCGGCTCTTTGTGGACACCACAAGCTTGCTGCGCAACCGGATCGGGCGCCGGGCAATCATCGCGATCTTCGGCGTCATGGAGGCGCGAGCGTCGGCAGTGCTGAAGACACTCGCGCAGTGGCCCGAGTTTTCGATCATCCCGGCTGATCACACGATGCCCCGGCACATTGTCGGGGCCCTGCTGCGCAACAAGGTACCGATGCGTGCGGCAATGGGCCTGGCCAATCCTGAACTGGCGTATCGCGGCATTGCTGCGACTGAGCGCCGGCTACGACGAATCCTCACCCTGCCTGCCAACGCGACGGCGACTCAGCGCCTGGATTTCGTCGAGCAACGAGTCGGTCAGCTGTTCTTGATCATGCCGCGCACGATCGCATACGCGATAGGCGGTCTGCTAATGCTGGCCGCGTCTCGCCGGCTGCTGCGTGACGTCGCTCAACCCGGCGAACTGCAAGAGGTGCTGCGCGGGCTGCCACACAACGTCACCACCGAGATGGACCTCAAGCTCTGGGAGCTGACCGAAGAGATTCGTCGGGACGAGGCCTCTCGTGCCGTCTTCACTGACCTGGCCGTACCTGAACTGCTGCAGCGCTACCGCGACCGGGCGCTGCCGGCCGTGGCGCAGCGCGGCCTTCAGGGATTCCTGCGCCGCTACGGTCATCGCGCCATCGCCGAGATCGACCTCGGCATGCCGCGCTGGTCAGATGATCCGAGTCACCTGCTTGGCGTGATCAGCAACTACCTGCGCCTCGATACAGCAGCTCTTGACCCGGTCTCACAGTTTCGGGCTGGCCAGGCGAAAGCTGAGTCAATGATCACCAGCCTGACCACCCGGGTCGCTGAGCGTAGTCGGCTCAGGGCGCGGCTGGCCGCCTGGACACTGGGGCGAGTGCGCCAGCTCGTGGGATTACGAGAGTCACCGAAGTTCCTGCTGATCGTGGCGCTCGGAGTGATGCGTGAGCAGCTGAAGGAGGTCGGGCGCCAGCTCGCCGACACCGGAACAATTGATCAGCTTGATGACATCTTCTTCCTCGACCTTGGTGACGCCCGTCGGGGCCTAGCCGGCGAGGACCTGCGGGAGCTGGTGGTGCAGCGGCGTGCGGCTTACGAGCAGGAGCTAAAGCGGCGGCACATTCCCCGCCTGCTGCTCTCTGACGGGACCGAGCCAGAGGCCATGGCAGCCGAGGCTACGAGTACAGATGGCGCACTAGCCGGCAGTCCTGCCTCGACGGGCACGGTGACGGCGCGGGCGCGAGTCGTCCTCGACCCTGTTGGGGCACACCTGGAACCTGGCGAGATCTTGGTCGCACCTTCCACCGATCCGGGCTGGACTCCGTTGTTCTTGACCGCTGGCGGCCTGGTGATGGAGATGGGCGGCTCGAACTCCCATGGCGCAGTGGTGGCGCGTGAGTACGGCATTCCTGCCGTCGTTGGGGTGCCCGAGGCGACGCACAAAATCGAGACCGGCCAGCTGATCACCGTGGATGGAGCTGCCGGCCTGGTGACCCTCGCGGCCTAACGCCTACTGGGGCTCGACTAGCTCAGAGATTCGGCGTTCGCGGTGAGCCTCCAGGGCGGCAAAAACCCGCTCGGACACCTCATCGATCTCGCCGAGGCCGTTGACCTCTACCAGCAGGCCACGTGAGCGGTAGACATCGAGCAACGGCTCGGTTTGCTCGGTGTAGACCTGCAGGCGGACTCGGATGGTTTCCTCGTTGTCGTCGGATCGGCCGTCGATCGCCGCCCGCTTGAGTAGCCGTGCAACCACCTCGTCGGTGTCAGCCAGCAGCGAGATGACCGCGTCGAGCGGGCGGTTGGTCTCGGCGAGATAGTCGTCGAGGGTCTGTACCTGCTGCAACGTGCGTGGATACCCGTCCAGCAGAAAGCCCTCCTGGCAGTCAGGCTTCGCCAGCCGGTCTTTCACAATCTCATTGGTGATCTCATCGCTCACGTAGCCGCCGGATTCCATGATCTCCCGCACCTGCCGGGCCAGTGGCGTATCGGCGTGTTTCATGGCGCGGAAGATGTCGCCGGTCGAGATCGCCGGAATCCGGTAGTGATCGGCGATCCGCGTTGCCTGGGTGCCTTTGCCCGCGCCCGGAGGGCCCATGATGAGGAGTCGCATTAGCGGAGAAACCCTTCGTAATTGCGCTGCTGAAGCTGGCTCTCAATCTGCTTCACGGTATCGAGCCCGACACCGACGATGATGAGAATCGAGGTGCCGCCGAAGGGGAAGTTCTGATTGGCGTTCAAGAGGATGAACGCGACCGAGGGCAGCAGGGCGATCAGCCCGAGATACAACGAGCCGGGGAACGTCAAGCGGGAGAGCACGAAGCCGAGGTAGTCCTCGGTCGGCTTACCGGCACGGATGCCGGGGATGAAGCCGCCGTACTTCTTCATGTTGTCGGCGACCTCATTCGGGTTGAACGTGATCGCGACGTAGAAGTAGGCGAAGAACACGATCAGCAGGAAGAACGTGAGGATGTAAACCGGATGGTCACCCTGCACGAAGTTCGCGCTGATCCAGGACGAGAACCTGTCATCCGGCCGGAATTGGGCATACAGAACCGGCAGATAGAGCAGCGACGAAGCAAAGATGACGGGGATGACTCCGGCCTGGTTCACCTTGATCGGAATGTATGTGGTTGTGCCACCGAACATCCGCCGACCCACCATCCGCTTCGCGTACTGCACCGGGATCCGGCGCTGTGAGAGCTCGACGAAGATGACGCCGAGCATCACGAGTAAGCCCAACGCGATCACCAGCAGGAAAACAATCCAGCCCTGCGAGCCGGGGCGGGCGACCTTCAGGCTCCATAGCGCGCTCGGGAAAGTGGCGGCGATCTGAGTGAAGATCAGTACCGACATGCCGTTGCCGACCCCGCGCTCGGTGATGAGCTCACCCAGCCACATGATCACGCCGGTGCCGGCCGTCATCGTCAGGATCATGACCACGACAGGGAAGATGCTCTTGTCATAGACCAGGCCCGGGCATCCGGTGAAGAGCCGGTCATTCACCGCAACCGTGACGAACGCCGTGGAGTTGAGTACGGCCAATACCAGAGTCAGGTACCGGGTGTACTGAGTGATCTTGGTCTGCCCTGACTGGCCCTCTTTCTTCAGAGCTTCCAGACGCGGTATGACCACGGTCAGCAGTTGCAGGATGATGCTGGCGGTGATGTAGGGCATGATGCCCAACGCGAAGATTGCCAGCTGGAGGAGCGCACCCCCCGAAAACAGGTTAATCAGCGAGTACAGCCCTTGCTGCTCGCCGGTGGTCGCCTGCTTGAGGCAGAAGTCCACCTGCTCGACGTTGACATTCGGCGTCGGCATGATCGAGCCGAAGCGGAAGATCGCCAGGATCGCGAGGGTGAAGAAGATCTTCTTACGTAGGTCCGGAGTCCGGAACGCGTTGGCAAACGCGGCGAGCACCCGTGCCCTCCCTTTCTTGCGACAATCCTGGACGCGTCACTGAACTGCTTGCGCATCACCGTCTATGGGGCTCACGCGAACAGGACCGACCGACTTTATCAAGAACATACTCAGAAGCCCGCATCGTCTCGGTCGCCCAGCCAGCGATAAGCACCTCGTTGCAGCCTACGTGCAGTAAGTTTCGGCTGTGGAGCACGCTGAGGCTTGCCATCCCGTCGCGGCCCGGCTGACAACAGCTCTGGCCGGCGCATTGGTACTGCTCGCTCTGCTTGCTCCAGATGAGGTCAGCCGTTTCACTCCTGCAGCATTCATCAGCATCCCGCTGGACGGACTTATCGGCGTCACGCTGCTGCTCCTGCTCCCGGCACGAGCACGGCCGGTGGCTGCGACGTTTTTCGGCGTGGCGCTTGGTCTGCTGGTCCTGCTGAAGCTGCTCGACACAGGGCTTTTCGCGCTTCTGGACAGACCGTTTGATCCGGCAGCCGACTGGAAGCTGCTCGACGACGCCATGAGATTTCTCGCCGGAGCAATCGGCCCGGCCGCCGCGATTAGCTCTCTCGCCGCTGCCGTGGTTGTGACCACTGCACTGGTCATCCTCATCACACAATCCGTGCAACGCCTGTCCCAACTCATGGCTCGGCACGACGGAACCGCGGCTCGCGCTGTGGTCGCACTTGCCGCCCTATGGCTCCCGTGCGCCGCGCTCGGCACGCAACTCGTCCCCGGCGTACCGGTCGCAGCTGAAGGCTCGGCCGGCTACCTCCAGCATCGTCACCGCTCAGCGGGCCCACCCCTGCTGACTCCGCACGCAGTTCCGACGAATGCTGACGTTGATGCCTTTGGCAACCTGCCGGGCAAGGATCTGCTCTCGGCCCTGCGCGGCAAGGACGTCGTCATTGCCTTCGTCGAAAGCTACGGGCGGGATGCTGTCGAGAATCCCGAATTCGCGTCCCAGGTCGGCGCGGTGCTCGACACGGGCGATCGTCGGCTTAGCGCAGCCGGATTCGCCTCCCGGAGCGCTTTTCTCACCTCACCGACCGCGGGCGGCGGTAGCTGGCTGGCCCACGCCACCTTCATTTCGGGTCAGTGGATAGACAACCAGCAGAGGTACGACAACCTCCCCTCCAACCACCGCATGACCCTCACCGCCGCCTTCCGCCGGGCGGGCTGGCGCACTGTCGGCGTCATGCCGGGCAACGACTCCGGCTGGCCGGAGAGTCAGTCTCTGGGCTATGACCAGATCTACGACGCCAAGGACATGGGGTATAAGGGCCCTCGGTTCAGCTGGGCGAGCATGCCCGATCAATACACCCTGGCGAGGTTCGAACGCACCGAGCACCAAGCTCAAGATCGAAAGCCCGTTATGGCAGAGATCACGCTTGTCTCCAGTCATGCGCCGTGGGAGCCGATACCGCGACTCGTTGACTGGAGAGCTGTTGGTGACGGTTCAGTCTTCAACTCGATGTCCGCGGTCAACGATCCACCGGAAGCGATCTTGACCAGGATCCCGATTCGGGTACGCGCCGACTACCGAGCTGCCATCGAATATTCACTGAGCAGCTTGATCTCTTACGTGGAGACCTATGGCGACGAGAATCTCGTATTGATCTTCCTCGGTGATCACCAGCCGTCCCCGATCGTCACCGGTCAGGGCGCCAGCCGCGACGTACCGATCAGCATCGTCACCCGCGACGAGTCCGTTGTGGATCGGATCTCGCAGTGGGGTTGGCAAGCCGGCCTCCGGCCTAATGCCCACGCCCCGGTCTGGCCGATGGACGCCTTCCGCGATCGATTCCTGAGCGCGTTCGGCAACAAGCCAGTCAACGACCCCCAGAGGGCAGGGATCAAAGTTCGGTAGTGTTGCCGCCGGCGGCGGCGATCTTCTCCTTCGCTGACGCGGAGAAGTCGTTGGCGCTCACCTGGAGTGCAACTGAGATCTCACCGGTGCCCAGGATCTTGACCGGAGTTCCGGGCCGTACGGCCCCGGCCGCTACCAGATCCGAAACACCAACCGTGCCGCCCTCGGGGAACAGCTCGCTCAGCCGAGCCACGTTCACAACCTGGTACTCAACTCGGAACGGGTTCTTGAACCCACGCAGCTTGGGCAACCGCATATGCAGCGGCATCTGGCCGCCCTCGAAGTTCTGCGGCACGGTGTGACGGGCCCCGGAGCCCTTGGTGCCCCGGCCGGCTGTCTTGCCGCGCCTGCCGGCCTCGCCCCGGCCCACCCGGGCCTTCGCCGTCTTCGCTCCCGGTGCTGGCCGAAGGTGATGAACCTTCAACACCATGTCAGTCGACCTCCTCCACGGCCACCAGATGGGCAACCGTCTTGATCATGCCCCGAACCTCCGGCCGATCTTCCCGGACCGACTCGTCACCGACCCGCTTCAAACCCAAGGTCCGCAGTGTGTTCCGCTGGTTCTGCCTGCCTCCGACCGCGCTACGCACCTGGCGGATCTTCAACTGCGCCATCATGAGCCCACCGCCTCACGCGCCCTCAGCAGTGCGGCTGGCGCAACATCCTCGACAGCCTTGCCACGGCGTTTGGCGACCGACTCCGGCTGCTCCAAACTCTGCAGCGCAGCGACCGTGGCATGCACCACGTTGATGGCGTTCGCAGAACCGAGTGACTTCGCAAGCACATCGCGGACCCCGGCGCACTCCAATACGGCACGCGCCGAACCACCGGCAATCACGCCGGTGCCGGGCGAGGCCGGCCGCAGTAGCACGACACCGGCGGCCTTCTCGCCTTGCACCGGGTGCGGAATGGTGCCCTGAATTCGTGGTACCTGGAAGAAGTGCTTCTTCGCCTCCTCGACACCCTTGGCAATCGCCGCTGGTACTTCCTTGGCCTTGCCGTAGCCCACGCCGACTGTGCCATCGCCGTCGCCCACCACAACGAGCGCAGTGAAGCTGAACCGTCGACCACCCTTCACGACTTTGGCCACTCGGTTGATCGCGACGACGCGCTCGATGTAGTTGCTCTTCTCGGCGGTTTGGCCACGACGATCGTCACGGCCGCGACGATCCCCACCGGCACCGCCAGTGCGGCGTTGGGTTCCAGTCAATTCGCTCTACCTTCCTAAAATCCGAGGCCGCCCTCGCGGGCGCCGTCCGCCAGCGCCGCAACGCGTCCGTGATACTTGTATCCCGCGCGGTCGAAGACCACGGTCTCGATGCCGACAGCTTTGGCCCGCTCAGCGATGAGACCGCCAACCTGCTTTGCCTTGTCCGACTTGTCGCCGGCTGCCGCCCGTAGCGCGGCTTCCATGGTGGAGGCCGAGGCGAGCGTACGACCTTGCGTGTCGTCGATGACCTGCGCGGAGATATGCCGCGCTGAGCGAGTCACGACCAGCCGCGGGCGATCTGGCGCGCCGAAGACCTTCTTGCGCACCCGAAGTTGGCGGCGGAGTCGCGCTGCGCTCCTGGGCGACGTGTGCTTGTGTCGAGATAGCGAAACCGCCATCGTCACTTACCAGCCTTTCCAACCTTGCGACGTACCCTCTCGCCTGCGTACCGGACACCTTTGCCCTTGTACGGCTCGGGCTTACGGAGCTTGCGAATGTTCGCCGCAACCTCACCGACTCGCTGCTTATCAATGCCGAGCACCGAAAACCTGGTTGGCGTCTCGACGTTGAAGGTGACCCCCTCCGGCGCGGTCACCTTGACCGGATGGCTGTACCCGAGCGCAAACTCCAGCTCCGTCGGCCCCCTCGATACGACGCGGTAGCCGACACCGACGATCTCCAGCTTCTTCTCATAGCCGGTGGTCACACCGGTGACCATGTTGGCGACCAAGGTACGCGTCAGGCCGTGCAGTGACTTGCTCTCCCGCTCGTCGTCCGGCCGGGTGACCTCCAACTCACCGGTGTCGCCACGGCCAACCTTGATCGGCTCGGCAACGCGATGTTCCAGTGCGCCTTTTGGACCCTGGACCTTGACCAGCTGACCGTCGAGCGTCACCTCGACGCCGGCGGGAATGGGGACTGGCATCTTGCCAATGCGTGACATTGCTCTAACCTCCTCGTTCCCCACTCACCACACGTACGCGAGGACTTCGCCGCCCACGCCGTTGTTGTGCGCCTGCTTGTCGGTGAGCAGACCCTGCGACGTCGAGATGATGGCTATACCGAGTCCGCCCAGCACCTTGGGCAGTCCTGTGGACTTGGCGTATACCCGAAGGCCGGGCTTGGAGATCCGGCGCACCCCGGCGATCGATCGTTCCCGGTTCTGGCCGTACTTCAAGGTGATCGACAGCGTTTTGCCGACGCGGCCTTCGGCGGGCTCCTCCACCGTGTAGCTGGCGATGTAACCCTCGTTGGCCAAGATCTCGGCGATCTCCACCTTGATCTTGCTGTGCGGCATGGTGGCGGTCTCGTGGTACGCCTGGTTGGCGTTCCGTACCCGAGTCAGCATGTCCGCAATGGGGTCTGTCATGGTCATAAGTTGGGTGTTCTACTTTCTCGGAGTGGTTTCCGTCAGGACCTGTTCCGTTGAGGCGTCGTCGGGATTGGGCGCTGGGATATTCGCGTCCTGAGCAGCGGAGCTGGGGCGCCTGTTCCGCTGTGGCGGTCCGGCCCAGGGCCGACCCTGTCGGGCCCGACCGTTTGCCCCAATCGCAGCGACAATGAGAGATGAATCAAGCATGCAGATCACCACGACGATTTCTGGATACCGGGCAGCTCGCCCTTGTGTGCCATCTCGCGTAGACAGATGCGACACAGACCGAACTTGCGGTAGACGGCCTTGGGCCGGCCGCATCTCTGGCATCGGGTATAGGCGCGTACGCCGAACTTTGGCTTGCGAGCCTGCTTGACTCTAAGCGCTGTCTTGGCCAATGGTCTTCCTTCCTTCTCAGTTCGCCCGGAACGGGAAGCCCAGATGGCGCAGCAGCGCCCGGCCCTCGTCGTCGTTAGTAGCCGTGGTGACGAACGTGATATCCATGCCGCGGATTCGGTCGATCCTGTCTTGATTGATCTCGTGGAACATGACCTGCTCGTTGAGCCCGAAGGTGTAATTGCCCCTGCCGTCGAACTGTTTCGGTGACAAGCCGCGGAAGTCCCGGATGCGTGGCAGCGCAAGCGTCAGGAGGCGGTCGGTGAATTCCCACATACGTGTCCCGCGAAGGGTGACGTGGGCTCCGATCGTCATGCCCTCTCGCAGCTTGAACTGCGCGATGGACCTGCGCGCCTTGGTGACGACCGGCTTCTGTCCTGTGATCGTCGCAAGATCGCGGACCGCGCCTTCGATCAGCTTGGAATCACGCGCCGCCTCGCCTACGCCCATGTTCACCACGATCTTGACCAGATTCGGGATCTGCATCACGTTCTTGATCTTGAACTCATCTCGCAAGGCTGGAACGATCTCATCGCGGTAGCGCTGCTGGAGCCTGGGCAGGCTGCGTTCGGCGCCTGCCGCCGGGCGCTCAGTCGTTGGAGTCGTCATCAGACCTCCTCCCCAGTCACCCGGGCGATGCGTACGCTGCGGGTTGAGGAGTACTCAGAGCCGTCGGGGCGACGCTTTGTCACCTCGACCCGGTCGTAGCCGATCCGGGTAACGACCTCGTCACCTTCAGAGTTCTTGACAACCAGCTGCACGTTCGAGGCATGGATCGGGGCCTCCGAGGAGACAATGCCGCCCTTGGTGGTCTGGCGTGCCTGCGGCTGCCGGGCGGTCTCGCGTAGATGGCGTTTGACGACGTTGACACCAGCGACGGTCACCTTGTTGCTTTCCGGGTATACCGCGATCACTTCGCCAACCAGACCGCGATCCTTACCGCTGATCACTTTGACTCGATCGCCCTTGCGGATGTGTAAGTTGCGCTTCTTGTTGTCAGTCATGGTTCTAGAGCACCTCCGGTGCAAGCGAGATGATGCGCATGAAGCGCTTTTCCCGCAGCTCGCGTCCGACAGGGCCGAAGATGCGGGTGCCGCGCGGTTCTCCGTCCGGCCTCAAGATCACTGCGGCGTTCTCATCGAACTTGATGTACGAGCCGTCGGCGCGGCGATGCTCCTTCGCGGTCCGGACGATCACCGCCTTGACGATCTCGCCCTTCTTGACGTTGCCGCCGGGAATGGCGTCCTTGACGGTCGCAACGATGATGTCGCCGATCCCCGCGTACCGGCGACCGGATCCGCCGAGCACCCGGATGCACAAGATCTCCTTGGCACCGGTGTTGTCGGCGACCTTGAGCCGCGACTCCTGCTGGATCATCTCTGCTCTCTCTTCTCAGACTTGTCAGCGTGGGTGGTCGTCAGGGCGACCACAGATGCTGACAAGTCGGTGTATTACTTGGCCTTCTCGAGGATCTCCACGAGGCGCCAGCGCTTTGTGGCGCTCAGCGGCCGGGTCTCCATGACGCGTACCCGATCACCGACGGTGGCAGTGTTCTGTTCGTCATGTGCCTTGAGCCGGCTGGTCTGGCGCACAATCTTGCCGTAGAGGCGGTGCTTGACCCGATCCTCGATCGCGACCACGATCGTCTTGTCCATCTTGTCACTGATCACATAGCCGTCACGGACCTTGCGTCGCCCCCGCCCTGCGGCGGGCGCATTGGCACGCCCACGCTCTGCGATGGGTGCTGCGTTCTCGGTCACTTCTCAACCTCCTCAGCGTCCGGATCATCGATGATGCCGAGCTCGCGCTCGGTCAATACGGTGTAGATCCGGGCGATGTCCTTGCGTACGGCGCGGAGCCGGCCGTGCGATTCGAGCTGGCCGGTGGCAGCCTGAAATCGGAGCGTGAACAGCTCCTCTTTCAGCTCGGTCACCTTGGTGTCCAGCTCACTGCGACTCAGCAGGCGCAGCTCCGCAGCTGTGACTGCCTTGGCCATCAGATCTCACCTGCCTCACGCTTGATGAAACGCGCTTTCATCGGCAGCTTGTGGATCGCCAGGCGCATCGCCTCGCGCGCCACGTCTTCGTTGACACCAGAAAGCTCGAACAGCACCCGGCCAGGCTTGACGTTGGCGATCCACCACTCGGGTGAGCCCTTGCCGGAACCCATGCGGGTCTCGGCCGGCTTCTTAGTCAGAGGACGGTCCGGGTAGACATTGATCCAGACCTTTCCGCCACGCTTGATGTGACGGGTCATGGCGATACGCGCTGACTCGATCTGCCGGTTGGTGAGGTAGGCACCCTCCATCGCCTGGATGCCGTATTCGCCGAAGGCAAGCTTGGTGCCACCCTTGGCAGCACCGGTCCGCTTGGGGTGATGCTGCTTACGGAACTTCACTTTGCGTGGAACCAACACGGCTCAGCCCTCCTGACCCGACGTATCGGCCGGCGCAGGCGTTGTGGTGCCAACCTCGGCTGGTGCCGACTCCGGAACCTCTTCGGCGCGAGTGAGTTCGGGCGCGCCTTCGGCGCGGGTAAATTCGGGCGCGCCTTCGGCGCGACGCCTACCGCCACGCTCCGGACGGTCACCACGGGCCGGCCGCTCACCACGACCCGGACGCCCCGGACGGGAACGACCGCCAGCCGCGTTACGCGCCGCCTTCTGAGCCGCGCGCTCGGCACGCGTTCCTGAAACATCACCCTTGTAGATCCAGACCTTGACCCCGATCCGGCCGAAGGTGGTCTTGGCCTCGTGGAAGCCGTAGTCGATGTCGGCGCGCAGCGTGTGCAGCGGCACCTGGCCCTCGCGGTAGAACTCCGAGCGACTCATCTCAGCACCGCCCAGACGACCGGAGCATTGAATCCGGATCCCCCGGGCGCCGGAGCGCATCGCGCTCTGCTGCGCCTTACGCATCGCCCGCCGGAACTGCACCCGGGAAGCAAGCTGCTCGGCCACACCCTGTGCGACCAGCTGGGCATCAGTCTCGGGGTTCTTGACTTCGAGGATGTTCAGCTGAACCTGCTTGCCGGTCAGCTTCTCCAGATCACTGCGGACGCGCTCGGCCTCGGCGCCATTGCGACCGATGACAATCCCGGGCCGTGCTGTGTAGATGTCCACCCGAACGCGGTCTCGGGTGCGCTCGAT
>JAICEV010000043.1 GCA_025923975.1 Propionibacteriaceae bacterium | reverse complement strand
CGACTCCCGGTGCTCGCAGCGCTTAGCCCGGCCGCCGGTTTGGTTAAGGTCCCGAGCATGGGTTATTCGTCTCCACCCGACCTCCTCGTGCTTCACGCGGTCCGGATTCTCGGCATGGCTGACAGTGCGGCGGTGGTTCGGCGATTTCGGCTGGATCCCGCTGTCGCTGAGGAACTGCTGCTCGATTTCGAGGCCAGCGGCTGGATCCAACGCGTGCGTTTTGCGGACATCTCGGGTTGGGCACTGATGGACGCCGGCCGCGCCGAGGGCGTGCGACGTCTCGCTGCCGAGCTAGACCAGACCGGCGCAAGACCTGCGGTCGCCACCGCGTACTCCGACTTCGACCAGCTCAACAAGAGCTTCCTTGAAGTGATCACGAACTGGCAGATCCGGCCTACCCGGGACGACTCGATGGCGCGCAACGACCACAGCGACCAGGCGTGGGATGAGCGGGTACTCGACGCCCTGGGAGGGCTCGACCTCAGTCTTCGTCCCGTGTGTGCGAAGCTGCTCAACGCCCTCGATCGTTTCGACGGCTACGCCGACCGATTCTCCGCTGCCCTCGATCGCGCTGACCTGGGAGACGGCTCATGGGTTGCCGGGATCGGGATCGACTCCTGCCACGCGGTCTGGTTCCAGCTTCATGAGGACCTTCTTGCCACCCTCAACATTGAGCGCGGTCAGAGCTAGGCCGCCACGGCTGCGTAGGCAGCGCGCAATAGGTCGTGGTCCGGTGCAGCGAGGATTTCCGCGCTAGCGAGTCCATTTAAGATCACAAACCGCAGTGTTGAACCACGAGTCTTCTTGTCGATCGCCATGGTGTGCAGTAGGTCGTCGAACGCGTCGGCCGGGTAGCTCGTCGGCAACCCTACGCTCGATAGCACCAGTCGGTGACGCTGAGCCGTTTCCTGATCGAGCCGCCCCGCGAGTCGGGCCAGCTCAGCCGCGAAGATCATGCCGACACTGACTGCGTCGCCGTGGCGCCATCCGAAGCCTTCCCGACGTTCGATGGCGTGACCCAGAGTGTGGCCATAGTTGAGTAGCTCCCGGCCCACTGCATACCCCGTCGATGCAGTCTCCCGAAGATCGGCTGTGACAACCCGCGCCTTGACCAAGACCGCGCGTTCCACAAGATCACGAAGCAGCGGCGAGTCCGGGCGTACCGCTGCGACCGCATCGGATTCGATCATAGTCAAGATTTCCGGATCTGCGATGAACCCGCACTTGATCACCTCGGCCAGCCCGGCAATGAGATGTGGAGTCAGCAACGTCGCCAGCAGATCAAGATCACAGACCACACCGACCGGCTCGTAGAAGCAGCCGACGAGGTTCTTGCCCTCAGCGGTGTTGATGCCAGTCTTGCCGCCAACGGCAGCATCAACCATGCCCAGCAGGCTGGTTGGGACCATCACCACTCGCACGCCCCGCAGCCACGTTGCGGCTACGAATCCAGCCAGATCAGTGGTGGCGCCACCGCCAAGACCGATTACGCCGTCTGATCGCGTAAAACCAGCGTTGCCGAGGATCGACCAGCACCGCTCGGCGACCGCGACGCTCTTGGCGGCCTCAGCGTCGGGCACATCGATTCGGACCGGTTCCAGGCCCGCTGCCGTCAACAGGTTCGCAAGCCGCACTGCCGTCTTGATCATCGTCGGCGGATGCAGTAGCGCGACCCGCTGTACGCCGGCGTCCAGCAAGACGGGTACCTCAGCCAGTAGTCCGTGTCCCACCAACACCTGGTAGGGCCGCTCGGCCTCGACCGCAATTCGAGCTGGCTCAGCTATGGGCAACATGCGCATTCATGATCATCTCGACGACCTGGGCAGGGGTCGTGTTATCGGTGTCAACCACCTCCGTTGCCACCTCGGCGTAAAGCGGGGCCCGCTCGTTGAGCAGCTTCAACAGCTGACCGCGGACGTTACCGAGGAGCAATGGACGAGCAGTATCGAGACCTACTCGCTTCACCGACTGAGCCAACCCGACTCGCAGCCAAACCACTCGATGGTCGCTCAGTGCTGCTCGGGTGGCCGCGGAGAGCACCGCACCGCCGCCGAGCGACAAGATACCCGGCAGTGCCAGAAGCTCCGCCGTGATCTCCTCCTCCAGGCCTCGGAATGCCGCCTCGCCGTCATCGGTGAAAATCTCGGATATCGACTTTCCAGTCCGCTCCACAATGACCGCGTCGGCGTCGTGGAAGGCAACGCCTAAGCGTTCCGCGAGCATGGCTCCAACGGTGCTCTTGCCGGAACCGGGGGCACCGATCAGAACTACCTGGGCGCTCATGGCTGGGGTCGCACGTGAAGTCCGCGGTCGGCCAGCTGCTTGACATAGCTCTCATAGTTGCGCCGGGTTTCAGCCACCGAGTCGCCGCCGAACTTCTCCAGTACTGCGTTGGCGATGACCAGTGCAACCATCGCCTCAGCAACCACGCCTGCCGCCGGTACGGCGCAAACGTCTGAACGCTGATGATGGGCGACGCTCGCCTCGCCCGTAGCAACGTCGACAGTCCGCAGCGCACGCGGCACCGTCGATATCGGCTTCATCGCCGCACGGACCCGAAGCACTTCGCCGGTGCTCATGCCGCCCTCTGTCCCGCCAGACCGGTGCGATGCCCGGGCGATGCCCTGCTCAGCCGGCACGATTTCGTCGTGGGCAGCGCTGCCTCGGCTGCGAGCCAGCTCGAATCCGTCCCCCACCTCGACGCCCTTGATGGCCTGAATCCCCATTAGCGCACCGGCGAGTTGCGCGTCCAAGCGGCGATCCCAGTGCACGTGCGAACCCAGACCGGGCGGCAGACCCCAGACAACGACCTCCACGACACCGCCGAGTGTGTCCCCGTCTTGCTGCGCCCGCTCCACTTCAGCAACCATTGCGGCGCTCGTAGGCGGGTCGAAACAGCGAACTGGGTCGTCATCGATGGCAGCCAAGTCCGTTGCAGTCGGGATCAGTCCGGCGGGCGCCTTTGCGGTACCGAGCTCAATGACATGACTCAACACGGTGACACCAAGCGCCTGCTGCAGAAAGGCAGATGCCACCCGACCCAGCGCCACCCGGGCCGCTGTCTCCCGGGCGCTGGCACGTTCCAGCACTGGCCGCGACTCCTCGAAGTCGTACTTCTGCATTCCCACCAAGTCAGCGTGGCCAGGGCGCGGTCTGGTCAACGCCGCGTTGCGGGCCTGGCCCTCGAGCTCCGATGGTGGCACGGGGTCGGCCGCCATCACCGATTGCCACTTCGGCCACTCAGAGTTGGCTATCTGAATCGCGATAGGACCGCCTTGGGTTTCGCCATGGCGGATTCCACCAAGAATCGTGACCGCGTCCGCCTCGAACTTCATGCGCGCGCCGCGCCCGAACCCCAGCCGCCGACGCGCCAGCGCCTCGGCAATATCACCGCTGGTGATGATCACATGAGCTGGCAGTCCCTCGAGGATTGCCACCAGCGCCGGACCGTGCGACTCGCCGGCCGTAAGCCATCTGAGCATGATCAGCAGTCTTCCACGTTCTATCGATCCGCCTCTCGTGATTCCAGCGCGGCATAGAGGACGTCGGCTGGGACGTGACGGCCAGTCATCAATTCGATCTGCAGCAGCGCCTGACCGATGAGCAGGTCCCGGCCACTGACGACCGTGCAGCCGGCGCGTTCCGCGGTCGTCGCGAGAACAGTCGGCCACGGATGGTAGATGACATCGACGATCAGCCGGGCGCTGTCGCAGACCGCCCGCGCGATCGTGTCGGCAGCGCCTGAGACGACAGTCGAAACCACAAGGTCGGCGCCGGGAAGTTGAGCCCCCCATGGCCTAACGTCAAGCTCGACGCCCAAGCTCTGGCTCAACCCCCATAGCGGTTCGGCCCGGGAGAGCGTACGTGCCACAACTGTCAGCTGCTCGGCGCCAAGCTCGGTGGCAGCAATGAGCGCTGCCCTCGCGGTGGCACCGGCACCCAGGATGGTGACCCGCGACAGCAGCGCGGTAGTCACTTGGCGAACCGCCCACGTCAGGCCGCCTACGTCGGTGTTGTAAACCCACCGTTCGCCACCTTCCAGGACCAACGTGTTGCCCGCGCCGGCCAGCTGGGCGAGCGGGTCCACCTCACCAAGTTCCAGCACCGCAACCTTCAATGGCATGGTGAGGCTAAGCCCGCGCCACGATGCGTCCAGCCCACAAACGAACGCAGCCAGCTGGTTTTCATCGACCTCAACCCGGTCGTAAATCCAATTCAGGCCAAGATGGGCATAGGCAGCGCGGTGCAACGCCGGTGAGAGCGAATGTTCGATGGGTGAGCCGAGAACCGCGCAGCGACGAACGTCACCCAGCGAGCCGAGTTCAGCCGCCACAGCGGCCGGTGTTTGCCTGGCACCAGGCTTGAAACTCCGCGACGTTCTTCTCGTGGGCCTCCGGCGTCTCAGCGAACTTGGTTTCCCCGGTATCGAGATTGACCGTGACGAAATAGAGCCATTTGCCCTTCTCAGGGTTGGCTGCCGCCTCCAGTGCCGCCTTGCCGGGGGCAGAGATCGGCCCAGGAGGCAGCCCTTTGTATCGGTAAGTGTTGTACTTCGACTTGCTCGCTCGGTCTTTCTTGGTGGTCGTGGTGGTTTTCAGGTTCTCTGCGTAGGCGACTGTGGAGTCGAGGTCCAGCTTCTGCTTCTTCGCGAGCCGGTTGTAGATGACCCGCGCCACCTTCGCCCGGTACTCCTCCCTGTTCACCTCACGTTCGACAATGCTGGCCGCAGTGAGCACCTCGTACGGCGACAGCTTGAGCTTCTTGGCATCAGCCTCAAACTCGATCTCGCGCGTCACCGACTTGTACTGACTGACCATTTGCTTCAGGGTCGAGGTCGCCGTCGAGTCGGCAGTCAGCTCGTAGGTGTCAGGGAAGAGGAAACCTTCCGGTCGATTCTTGGCGTATTTAGGGAGCTTGAGGGCCTTTGGCTTATCCAATGCTTTCTCAAACGATGATTTCTTGATCTTGGTGCCTTTCACCAAGGCATCGACTTGGGCAGTGAGGCGGAGTCCCTCTGGAATCGTGAATTGCAGGCGGATCTTCGAGGTACCCGGATTGATCAGCAACCGGAGTGCGTCGATGGCCTGCATCTGGGTCTTCATGAGGTACCTGCCGGCCTGAACACTGGTCGCTCGCTCCTCGGAGCGCACGGCCCGGTCCCAGGCTTTCTTCGACTTGACCACGTCCTTCTCGATGAGAATTCCGCCGATGACGTCCAACGAGGCGCCTTCGGGGACGTCGACCAGAACCTTGGTGTTGCCCGGTCCGGGGTAGTCGGGAACCTCACCAAAAGTGGACAAGAAGGTGGTGGTTTTGTCCCAGACGAATGACCCACCGAGAATCAGCACCGCCGCCGCAACAAAGACGGCGAGGCAACCCTTGGCGGTGCGCGCGATCTCTTGGGCCTGACTCGGCTTGACCTCCGGGTCGAGCATCGATGACACGCTGGCTGATCTCCCTCAGGTCTGCCGAGGCCTCTCCTGCCCTGCATCGCCAGGCAGGTCCGGCCCGTTGGTGACCGGGCCGCCAGGTGCTGATACTAGCTCCCCGGCCGGCTTTTCCTGGGATTGCTCGAATGCCAGTGCCTGCTCAAGAATGGCGACCGCCGCCGCCGCATCGATCAACTCCCGCTGCTCCTTGGCCCTCTTGCCGCCCTCCCGCAGCCGCTGCGATGCAGTCACGGTCGTAAGCCGCTCGTCAACCAACCGGACCGGTGCCCCGATCACTTCAGCCAGCCGTTCTGCCCGCTCCCGGGCCTTCGCTGCCGCCGGACCCTCACCACCACTCAAACTCCGTGGCCAGCCCACAAGTACCTCGATCGGATCGTAGTCAGCGACCACAGCCGCGAGCTGATCAATCTCACCTGCTCCGGCCCGCACCGTTGTCAGCGGATACGCGAGCGTCCCATGGGGATCACACGCTGCCACCCCAATCCGCGCATCCCCCCAGTCGATTGCAAGGCGCACACCACGCCGGAAGCTCGCGCTCATCGAACAGCGCAGACGCGGTCGTGAACGCTGCCGGGTGCCGGGAAAACGTTGTGGCCGGGTTTGACGGTCCGCATGACTTTGTGCGCCCCAAGTCTCAAGCATCTTAGGTTTTCCCGGCACCCGGCACCGTCCCCGTCCGCTCCTGCCGTACGCAGGCCCGAGCCGCAACCCCGCCCTCGAAGCAGGCTGCTCGGCCAGGGCCGCGCCACCACGTGCCGAAGGTGAGGGGCTCGGCGGCGGGCCGGCGAAAACCTAAGATGCCTGTAACCCGCGGGGCACCATGCCGGGCCTGCGGCCAAACCCGACCACCACGTTTTCGCCGGCCCGCCGCCGAGCCCCTCGCCGCAGGCCCGAAGACAACCCGCGGTCACGATTGCAGCGCGTGCCCGATGGCGTACTCCACGGCTTTAAGGGCATCTTCGGCGCGCGCGCCGTCGGTGCCGCCACCCTGGCCGATGTCGGCCTTGCCACCACCGCGACCTCCTAGGGTCTCAGCGGCCACGCGTACCAGCTCGCCAGCATCGAGACTGCGGTCACGGGCACCCTCGGTGGTCACGACGACAACGCTTGGCTTGTCGACGGTTCCGCCGACCACGGCTACCACCGCAGGCGAGTCCTGGACGCGGTTCCGAATCTCAAGGGCGAGCGTCCGCAAGTCGTTGCCGGCTACGCCGTCCGCGCGGTGGGCGATGTAGCCGACCCCCCACATGTCGTGGCTCTTGGCAACGATGCTGCCGACATCGGACAACACGGTCTGGCTCCTCAGATCTGCGATCCGCTTCTCGGCCTCCTTGAGCTGTGCCACCAGCTTGCTCACCCGATCGGGGAGCTGCTCCGGCTGCACCTTGAGCGCCTCACTCAGTTCCAGCACCAGCGAGCGTTCCTTCGCGAGATAGCGGAACGCCTCAATGCCCACAAACGCCTCAACACGTCGAACGCCAGATCCAATGCTGGACTCCCCAGTGATGGTGACGAGTCCGATCTGGGACGCGTGTTGAACATGGGTACCGCCGCACAGCTCCCGTGACCAAGGACCCCCCATCTCCACGACCCGCACCGCCTGCTCGTCGTAGGACTCGCCGAAGAGAGCTAGCGCACCGATCTCGCGAGCCTTGGACAGCGGCATGATCGTTGCTGAGACATCCAAGTCCTTACGGATCGCCTGGTTCGCCGCCTCTTCGACGTCGGCTCGAATTTGCTTGCTCAACCCGCTTTGCCACGCGAAGTCCAGGCGCAGGTAACCCGGCTTGTTGTATGAGCCGCTCTGCAGTGCTGTAGGGCCGAGTATCTGGCGCAGCGCGGCATGCATGACGTGCGTGCCGGAGTGCGCCTGACATGCTCCAATTCGCCATTCCCCATCGACTGCGGCAAGTACCTGAGCGCCGCTCAGCAGTTCGCCCTGTTTGACCCGGACGCGATGGACGATCAGGCCTTTCACCGGACGCTGAACATCGACGACCTCGAGTTCGACGCCATCACCGATGATCCGGCCGGCGTCGGAGTCTTGACCGCCGGATTCCGCGTAGAACGGCGTCTGCTCCAGCACCACCTCAACGAGTTCGCCCTCCTCGGCGGCCTCGGCGAGCACTCCGTCGACGACAATGCCGCGGACCTTGGACTCGGTGCTGAGCTCTGTGTACCCGGTAAATGGAGTGGGGCCAACCGCCCGCAATTCGCGGTAGATCTCCACCGCCTGGGCGCCCGCCTTCTTGGACTTGGCGTCGGCCTTGGCGCGGTCCTTCTGCTCTTGCATCAACCGCCGAAAGCCTGCCTCATCCACGCTCAGGCCCTGCTCGGCGGCCATCTCCAAGGTCAAGTCGATCGGGAATCCGTATGTGTCGTGCAACTGAAACGCTCGCTCGCTGCTGAGCACGGTTTGCTGATCCCGCTTAGCGTCGGCAACAGCGAGGTCGAAGATCTGAGTGCCAGTGGCCAGGGTGCGCCGGAAGGCGTCCTCCTCTGCGTATGCGATCTGGGAGATCCGCGGCCAGTCGGAGGCAACCTCGGGATAGGACTCAGCCATCAGATCGCGGCTTACCGGCAACAGCTCTGGCAGCACCGGCTCGGTTACACCGAGCAACCGCATGGCGCGTACCACCCGACGAAGCAGCCGACGCAACACGTAACCACGAGCCTCGTTGCCGGGGGTGACCCCATCGGTGATCAACATCAATCCGGACCGGATGTGATCACCGACCACCCGGAGCCGTATATCGTCCTCGTGCTGGTCGCCGTAGCGCTTCCCCGCCAGCTGAGCTGCATGGTCGATCACCGGGTAGACCTGGTCGATCTCATAGAGGTTGTCGACGCCCTGCAGCAGGTAGGCGACCCGCTCCAGACCCATGCCGGTGTCGATGTTCTTACGCGGCAGCGGGCGGGCAACGTCGAAGTCATCCTTCTTTCGAATGACGGAGAGCTCCTCTTGCATGAAGACCAGATTCCAGATCTCCAGGAAGCGATCCTCGTCCACCACAGGGCCCCCGTCCGGGCCATACTCCGGCCCGCGATCGACCCAGATCTCACTGCAAGGCCCGCCGGGTCCTGGGACACCCATGTGCCAGTAGTTGTCCAGCAGGCCGCGCCGCTGAATGCGCTCAGGCGGCAGATCAGCGATGTTCTCCCAGAGCGCCGCAGCTTCGTCGTCGGTGTGCAAGACGGTGACCCAAATCTTGTCGGGGTCGAACCCATATCCGCCGGCAGCCTGTGAACCGGTAACAAGCTCCCAGGCGTACCGAATGGCCTCAGCCTTGAAATAGTCGCCGAAAGAGAAATTCCCATTCATCTGAAAGAACGTGGCGTGGCGGGTCGTCTTACCGACCTCGTCAATATCGAGAGTCCGGACGCACTTTTGCACACTTGCCGCACGGTCGAAGGGCGGCGTCTCCGCCCCGGTGAAATACCGCTTGAAGGGCACCATGCCGGCATTGACAAACAGCAAGGTTGGATCGTTGTAGAGCAACGGTGCTGACGGCACGACTTCGTGATTACGCGAGGCGAAGAAATCCAGGAAGCGGCGCCGAATCTCGGCGGTTTTCATGACGTGTTCCTTGGGTGGATGAATCGGTACGGCTAGCGGGGAGGTTGGTCATCGGGCATGTTGAGCGTCTCGCGGAGCTCCGTTTCGCGCTCGGCCATTCCGGCTCGCACCCGATCAACGAACCCGCGGGCTGACTCACTGATGCCGCTTGCGGACTCGGCAACACGATGACCGAGTGCCTCGGGGCGCGCCTTAGTCAGATACGCCCGGACCTTCATCCACACGAAGATCGCAACACCCGCGCCAATGGCAAACCACAACAAGCGTCGGAACATCACGCACTCCGCTTCGCCTTGCGGCGGGCCGAGCCGTTGCCCTTAATGGCCTTGCGTATGCCGTAGCTGAACGCCGCCGTCTTGACCAGCGGTCCGCCTAGCGTGGCTGAGAACAAGTTGGTCATCTGCGCGGCATTCTCACTAACAACGGTCGCGTTGCGGCTCACCTTGGCAGCGTCCTCAGTCACCATGCTCAATTTGACCAGCTCGTCATTTGTCGCACGTACCGTTCCTTGCAGCTCGGTCAGAATTGGCACTGACTCATGGCCGATGTCACGCACCGCAAGCCGAACCTCCTCGAGTACCCGCCCGAGCTTGAGCAGCGGCACTGCCGTGAGAGCCACCAAGGCAACGAATGCTACGGCGGCGATCAGGCCTGCGATCTCCCCTACGGACATCGGATTTCCTTCTAGTTGTTGAGGTGCCGAGGCGCACCGTACGGCGTGACTATGTGACCTTACCCTGCCTGGTGCCGGGACGATGCTGGGATTCCGCGCTCGCAAAATGTGCCGTGAGCATGTGGAAGAGCCCTGTTCAGTCATCGGAGCGGCCAAGTAGCTCCTCGATGCGTGCCAGCCTGCTCACCATGGCTGCCTCAGCGCCATACTCCGTGGGGATGTAGTACCGCGCGCCGGCTAGCTCGTCCGGCAGGTACTGCTGAGCAGCGATACCGTGCGGCTCGTCGTGAGCGTAGGCATAGTCCTGCCCGTGTCCCAGCCGCTTGGCCCCCGAGTAGTGCGCATCACGCAGATGCCGTGGCACCAGCCCGATCCTGCCGGCGTTGACGTCAGCAAGAGCGGCGTCCACTGCCTTGATCACCGCGTTCGACTTTGGCGCCAGGGCAAGCGCGATGACCGCTTGGGCTAGGTTGATCCGCCCCTCAGGCATACCGATGAACTCAACGGCGTGCGCGGCGGCCACTGCTGTTTGCAGCGCCGTCGGATCGGCCAGGCCGATGTCCTCTGAGGCCAAGATCACGAGCCGCCGCGCAATGAATCGGGGGTCCTCCCCTGCGGCGATCATCCGAGCGAGATAGTGCAACGCCGCCTGGACATCGGAGCCCCGAATGGACTTGATGAACGCGCTGATCACGTCATAGTGCTGATCACCCGCGCGGTCGTAGCGGACCGCCGCCTTGTCCACGGCACGCTCCACCATCTCCGTCGTGATCATGGTCTCGCCCAGGGCCGATGCCCCGGCGGCCGCCTCCTCCAGGAACGTCAAAGCCCGGCGTGCATCGGCTCCGGCAAGACGTACGATCATGGAACGAGCATCCGGATCGAGCTGGTATTCGCCGGCCAGCCCACGCTCCTCACTCAGCGCTCGATCCACCAGATTCGAGATATCTTCATCGCTGAGTGGCTTGAGGGTCAGCAAAAGGGATCGGGACAGCAGTGGGGAGATGACCGAAAAGCTCGGGTTCTCGGTGGTTGCGGCGATGAGCGTAACCAGCCGGTTCTCCACTGCTGGGAGTAGTACGTCCTGCTGGGTCTTGGAGAAGCGATGCACCTCGTCAATGAACAGCACTGTTTGTCGTGCCGTACGCAGATCGCGGCGGGCTTGGTCGAGCACGGCCCGGACCTCTTTGACACCAGCGGTAACCGCAGAAAGCTCCACAAATCGTGAATCGCTCTGTTGCGAGACAACCGCGGCGATGGTGGTCTTGCCAACTCCCGGCGGTCCCCAAAGGAAAACCGACATGGGTTCGCCGGCGGCAAGTCGACGAAGCGGCGAACCCGGCGCCATCAGATGATCTTGACCTACGATCTCCTCCAGCGTGCGTGGCCGCATCCGTACCGCGAGCGGCAGGCCGGCGCGGTCGGAGTCGGCCAGGCTGCCACTGGGTGTGGTCATCTGACCGCCGACGGTACCGCCGAAAAGATCCTCACTCATCGCCTGAGATCCTACGGATAACGTCCCAAGACCGGATCGCGCGCCGCCGTGCTGAGGAGAAGTGAGGGGACACGCCTCCTTCGTCCCCGAACGACGACGAAGTAGGTGGCCAGAAAGCGCGATCCGCGCTCGCGATGTTCGCGCCGCCGATCTGCAGGAGGAGCCGACGAAGTGCGTCACAGAAGAGAGCTGATTCTCCGACACAATCGTTTCGTCGGATCCGACGAAGACGGCGGCTCCCCGGCGAACATCGCAGCGAGCGGAGCGAGCCATCAGACACAGCGAGCGCAGCGAGCGGAGCAATCAAGAAGGAGCGTGATGCCCACATGGGTCAGCAGGACGTAAGGGCCCTCTACGACAGCCTGATAGCCGGTTGGAACGATCATGACGGCGCTGCGATGGCTGGGCCGTTCGCCGAAGACGGCGTGGTCATCGGATTCGATGGCAGCGTGAGCTCCGGTCAACAGACGATCAGCACCGAAATGGCGAGCATTTTCGCCGACCATGAAACCGGACGCTACGCCGTCAAGGTGCACTCCGTTCGGTCGCTGGGGCCTCAGGCGATGATCTTGAGAGCCATTGCTGGATTGGTGCCGCCTGGCCAGACCGCGATCAACCCCGGGACCAACTCTCACCAGACCGTCGTCGCTGAACAGCACGAGGGCCAATGGAAGATCGTGCTTTTTCAGAACACGCCTGCACAGTTCCATGGCCGCCCTGGACTGGTCGAGGACATGACTCGAGAGCTGCAAGCCGTCGCAGACAGGTCAACATAGCCGACCTGCAACCGCCCTACCCCTCTGGAAACCGGTCAGTAACCACATCCAAATCGCCCCGATTGCAGGTCGTTCGTGACCGGTTTCCGCATTGACGAGGCTAGGAGGGGGCGGCTGCTCGCAGACGCTTCTAACCAGTGATCGGGTGGTTGGAGTGGAAGAGGTTTTCGGGGTCGTAGCGCTGCTTAACCTCACGAAGGCGCTCAAGGACCTCCGGCGCGAATATTTTGGTTATGTCGAAGCTCTCCTCAACGAAGTTGAAGTATCGGCCGGCGTCGTAGGGCTCGAGGGCAGCCTTGAAGGCCCCGAGCCATGCGCGGTTTGGCGCCATGGTCTCCGCCACCGGGACGAATCCGACCCCGAAGGCGAGGAAGGAGCCCGGCAGTGTGGCGAGCGCTCCGGCGTCCAGTGGTGCCCGCGACAGAGCGCCGCCGCCATGCCGCAATTCCACCGAGGCCAGTTGCGCTCCCGAATCTGGGCCGACCGCCTCAACTAGCGAGTCGATTGCCTCCGCCGGCAGTTCCTGGGTCAGTAGCGTCTCGCTGGTGTAGGGCACTGGTGCCGGCGGGTCCATATGCAGATCCTCGATACCGGCGGGCGCCTGTGTTTGGACCGTATCCATGTCGGCGCTGCCGAGCTCACGCAGTGGTGCCACTAGCTCCTCGCCGTCTGCAGGATCACCGCAGTAGATCACTTCGAGCACGGCGAATGATTTGCCGCGGAGCGGGTCTGGCACCTCCGGAACCAGGGGAAAATTCATCAGCCGACCGACCGACGTCATCTCCTCTGGTACACCAGCCGTCCATTCGCGCCACCCCTGCAGAACCTCGCTCGCTTGGTCTGCTGGGAACAGCAGGGCGCCGGCAAAGATCTCGCGCATCGGCAACAGGTCGAACTCGCACGCTGTAACGACACCGAAGCTGCCGCCGCCGCCACGGAGCGCCCAAAACAGATCGGGCTCGTTCTCGGCATCGACGCGAAGTTGTTCGCCGCCGGCAGTGACTATGTCGATCGCGGTCACCCGGTTACAGGCAAGGCCGTGCTTGCGAGCGTAGAAGCTGACGCCGCCACCGAGTGTGTAGCCGGTGATGCCGACATTGGGGGCGGAGCCATGTAATGCGGCAAAGCCTTGTTCCGACGCCCGGGACACAAGATCACCCCAGAGCGCTCCGGCGCCGACCCGAGCAGTGCCGGCATCGGCATCGACCTGGACTTCGCCGAGGCCCGTCGTGCGCAAGAGCACGGTGTCGGCGAGCGAGCCAAGTGGTATCGCATTGTGTCCGGTGCACTGAGCGGCGAGGCGCTTGCCGT
>JAICEV010000042.1 GCA_025923975.1 Propionibacteriaceae bacterium | reverse complement strand
GACCTGTTGCTGGCCCAGTATGGCGTCGCCAGGCCTGATCTGCCCGGAGAGTGGCCGAGCGGCTACGACGATCCAACAATGCCGTACACGCCTGCCTGGCAGGCCGAGATCACCAGCGTGCCTACCCAGGCTTGCATCCGGATTGCCCGAGAGTTCGCCACCAACGCCGAGCAGTCCAACGGCCGCTCCATGATCATCATGGGTGCCGGGATCTGCCAGTGGTTCCACGGCGACGCGACCTACCGGTCGATCTTGAGTATGTTGATCTTGACCGGCTGCATGGGCCGTAATGGCGGCGGCTGGGCGCATTACGTCGGCCAGGAGAAGTGCCGGCCGATCACCGGATGGATTTCGCTGGCCAATGCGCTGGACTGGTCACGGCCACCGCGGACCATGATCGGCACTGCGTACTGGTACATGCACACCGACCAGTGGCGCTTCGATGGGTATGCCGCCGACGCCCTTACCTCACCGCTGACCGAGGGACACCTGGCAGGAATGCACACTGCGGATACCATCGCGCAGTCCGCGCGGCTGGGATGGATGCCGTTCTACCCGCAGTTCAACGTCAATCCCTTGGATCTCGCCGACCAGGCCGCGGCAGCGGTCGAGGCCGGCGAAGCTCCGGATGCGGCCTCTTATGTCGCCAATGCGCTGGCGGCGGGCACCATCAAGATGGCAGTCGAGGACCCCGACGCGCCGGAGAACTGGCCACGCACGCTGACGCTGTGGCGCTCCAATCTCTTCGGTTCCTCCGCCAAAGGCAACGAGTACTTCCTCAAGTACCTCCTTGGCACGCACTCCAACGTCATGGCGACCGAAGGCGTCCGACCGCAGGACGTCGCCTGGCATGAGGAGCCTCCGGAAGGAAAGCTCGACCTGCTGCTCTCCTCTGACTTCCGGATGACGTCGACGACGCTGCTGTCCGACATCGTGCTGCCGGCTGCAACTTGGTATGAGAAGCACGACCTGTCGAGCACTGACATGCATCCCTTTGTGCATGCATTCACGCCAGCCATCGATCCGCCGTGGGAAACCAAGAGCGACTTCGAGATGTTCCACCTCATCGCGCGGGAACTCTCCCGCCAAGCCGCGACCCACCTCGGGACTCGGCGTGATCTCGTCGCCGTACCGATGCAGTACGACACTCCCGGCGAGACCGCCCAACCGAATGGTGTGGTACGGGACTGGAAGCGCGGAGACGTCCTCGGCGTACCCGGCAAGACGATGCCGAGCTTCCAAATCGTCGAACGGGACTACACCGCAATTGCTGACAAGCTCGCCGCCATCGGCCCGCTGGCGGACAAGCTCGGCTTCACGGTGAAGAACATTACTTACCGGCTGGAACACCAATTGGCGCAGTTGGCGGCCTCGGGCGGTGTGATGCTGGGCGGGGCGGCCGATGGACGGCCGGCCATTGACACCGACGCCAAGCTAGCGGAGGCCATCCTCACTTTTTCTGGGACCACGAACGGCGAGCTTGCCGTCCAGGGGTTCCGGTCATTGGAGCAGCGCACCGGTGTCCACCTCGCTGATCTTGCCGAGGGCTCTGAGGAGAAGCGCATCACCTTTGCGCAGACTCAGCAGGCGCCGGTTCCGGTGATCACCTCGCCGGAGTGGTCGGGCTCGGAGACGGGTGGCCGCCGCTATGCCCCATTCACCGTCAATGTCGAGCGGCTCAAGCCGTGGCACACACTGACCGGCCGGATGCATTTCTTCCTTGATCACGACTGGATGCGTGATCTTGGTGAGACGCTCCCGACCTATCGTCCGCCGCTTGATATGCACCGGCTTTTCGGCGAGCCAACACTCGGCGCGGATGGCGCCAAGCAGGTGACCGTCCGATACCTCACTCCCCACAACAAGTGGTCAATCCACTCCGAATATCAAGACAACCTGTTCATGTTGTCTTTGTCCCGCGGCGGAACAGCCATTTGGCTCAGCGCCGAGGACGCCGCGGCGATCGGTGTGGCCGACAACGACTGGATGGAATGCGTGAACGCCAATGGCGTGCTGGTCGGGCGTGCCGTCGTCAGCCATCGCATGCCGGAAGGTGTCGTCTACGTCCACCACGCTCAGGAGCGGATCATCGACGTGCCGAAGTCTGAGACGACCGGCCGCCGCGGCGGCATTCACAACTCGGTGACCCGGCTACTGGTGAAGCCGAGCCATTTGATCGGCGCGTACGCCCAGCTGTCGTACACCTTCAACTACCTCGGCCCCACCGGTAACCAGCGAGACATCGTCTCCACCATCCGGCGTCGCTCCCAGGAGGTGGAGTACTGATGCGCGTCATGGCCCAGATGGGCATGGTGATGAATCTTGACAAGTGCATTGGCTGCCATACCTGTTCGGTGACCTGCAAGCAGGCGTGGACCAACCGCGCCGGCACCGAGTATGTGTGGTTCAACAATGTGGAGACCCGGCCCGGACAGGGTTACCCGCGCCGGTACGAGGACCAGGAGACCTGGCAGGGCGGCTGGACGTTGAACAGCCGGGGCCGGCTCAAGCTGAAGGCCGGTGGCAGGGTCAAGAAGCTGCTGGGCATCTTCGCGTCGCCGGTGCAGCCCAAGCTGGCCGACTACTACGAGCCGTGGACGTATGACTATCAGACGCTGATCGATGCACCCCTCGGTGACGACTTCCCGGTGGCCCGACCCAAGTCCTTGATCACTGGTGAGAACACCAAGATCACCTGGTCTGCCAACTGGGACGACAACCTGGGCGGTGTCAGCGAGCAGGGACATCTGGACCCCGTGGTGCAGCGCGTCCGGCAGGAGTCGGAGGACAAGATCAAGTTTGCATTCCAGCAAACCTTCATGTTCTATCTGCCACGCATCTGCGAGCACTGCCTGAACCCGTCATGTATGGCGTCCTGTCCCTCCGGCGCGATCTACAAGCGCGCCGAAGATGGCATCGTCCTGGTCGATCAAGATCGTTGCCGAGGCTGGCGACAATGCGTGACCGGCTGCCCGTACAAGAAGATCTACTTCAACCACAAGACGGGCAAGGCCGAGAAGTGCACCTTCTGCTACCCGCGAGTCGAGGTCGGGTTGCCAACGGTCTGTTCCGAGACCTGTGTGGGGCGGCTGCGCTACCTCGGCCTGTTCCTCTATGACGCCGACCGGGTCACTGCGGCTGCAGCGACGCCCAATGAAAAGGACCTGTACGCCGCGCAACTGGATTTGATCTTGGATCCCAACGATCCGCAGGTGCTGGCAGCCGCGCGGCAGCAGGGCATCCCCCCCGACTGGCTAAATGCGGCCCGGCGCTCGCCGGTGTATGCGCTGGCCAAGACCTACAAGGTGGCGCTGCCGTTACACCCGGAGTACCGCACCATGCCGATGGTCTGGTACATCCCGCCGCTCTCCCCCATCGTCGATCTGCTTCGTGATCAAGGCCACGATGCGGAGTCTCCAGGTGTCTTGTTCGGGGCCATCCGTTCGCTGCGGATTCCGATGGAGTATCTGGCTGAGCTGTTCACCGCAGGCGACGTCGCTGAGATCGAGCGCGTGCTCACGATACTGGCGGCAATGCGGGCCCACATGCGCAACATCACCCTGCAGCAACCGCAGGACGACTCCATCGCAGCATCGGTTGGAATGACCGATAAGAGCATGCGCGAGATGTATCGCTTGCTGGCGATCGCGAAGTACAACGAGCGTTACGTGATTCCGACCGCGCACGTCGAGCGGGCCCACGAGCTTGAGGAGCTCGGCTGCTCACTTGAGTACGGCCCGTATGAGCAACCACCGCTTGGCGAGGCCAGCGGCCGCCCATCCCCGGTCGCCGTCGAGACGTTCCAGGCCCTGCGGCAACGGCAGACCTCTGATGTCAGCGTCTCCGGCGACGAGCTGAAGGGACGAGTGAACCTGCTCAACTGGGACGGCAAGGGGACACCCGACGGGATCTTCCCGAAACGCCAGGAGCCGGCATGAAAGCCCGCCGTCAAGAGACTGGCCGGGTGGTCCGCCAAGCAGCCGCGGTCTGCCTTGGCTATCCCGACCGTGATGTCATCGCGACCTCCGGTTTGCTACGCGCCGCACTGGCGGAGAGTGCTCCACGCGAGATGAACAATTTCGAGCCATTGCTGGCCTACTGGAACTCCTCAGATCTACGGGCGATTCAGACTCATTACGTCGATGTTTTTGATCTTTCCCGCAAGCACAGCCTCTACCTGTCGTACTGGACCGACGGCGACACCAGACGGCGAGGCGAGGTACTAGCCGCGTTCAAGCAGCGCTACCGCCGTTCCGATTTTCTGGTCGATACCGGAGGAGAGCTGCCTGACTATCTGCCGATCGTGCTGGAGTACGCGGCGATCGTCGACCCAGTCGATGGAACTGCGCTACTGCAGGAGTACCGAAGCAGTGTGGAGCTGCTCCGGTTGGCTCTGGAGGAACGCGGTACGCCGTACGCCGGCGTACTGACGGCGGTGTGCAGCACGTTGCCTGGACCCTCACCCACCGACCGCAAGGCCGTGATGGCCATGGCGGCGACCGGCCCTCCGACAGAAATGGTCGGCCTGGAGCCGTACGGCACTCCACTTCTTCCGATGGGGGGTTCGCGATGAATGTCTTGTTGTGGGGCGTCCTGCCCTACGTCATGATGGCCATCCTGATCGGCGGCCTCATCTGGCGGTATCGCTACGACCAGTTCGGATGGACTACTCGCTCCTCCCAGCTTTATGAGTCCCGGCTGCTCCGGATCGGCTCTCCGCTGTTCCACTTCGGCATCCTGGTTGTGATCGTTGGACATTTGGGCGGGCTGGTGGTCCCGAAATCGTGGACCGAGGCGGTCGGCATCACCGAAGGCATGTATCACTTCAACGCGCTCTTGTGGGGGGCCCTTGCCGGTGTCTGCACCCTGGTCGGAATCTTGATCTTGATCTACCGGCGGCGCACCACAGGTCCGGTGTTCATGGCCACCACCAAGAACGACAAGGCGATGTATGTGGTCCTGGTAGCGGCGATCGTGGCCGGCCTGCTGACCACAGTGCTCAGCGTGTTCGGTGGACACGAGGATGTGACGTATCGCGACACCGTGTCGCCCTGGTTCCGCTCGCTGTTCTACTTCTCGCCCAAGATCGACTTGATGGCGGAGGCTCCGCTGGCCTTCCAGGTGCACACGCTGATCGGGATGCTGCTGTTTGCCATCTGGCCGTTCACGCGCTTGGTGCACGCCTTCACAGTGCCGCTGCACTACTTGTTCCGGCCCTACATCGTCTACCGGAGTCGTGATGATCTGCCCGCTCCGGGTGCCGCGCCGACGCACCGCGGCTGGGCCCCTGTCGGCACTCGTGACCGCACCCCGGAAGCCTGAGAGGAGCAGGACGTAGTGACCAGCACAGCTGCAAGCGACACCACTATCCAGACGGGTCAGACCAAGAACCTGCTCCTGGCGCTTCTTGGCTTCACGATCACCTTCTGGGCGTGGAACATCGTCGCGCCGCTCGGCACCCGGTACAGCTCCGAACTCGACCTGAGCGCCACACAGACTTCGTTACTTGTGGCCATGCCCGTCCTTGTCGGATCCCTCGGCCGGGTACCCGTCGGCGCCCTGACCGACCGGTTCGGCGGTCGGATGATGTTCACGGTGCTCACCCTTGCGTCCGCAGTGCCGGTGCTGCTGGTTGCCTTTGCTGGATCGCTGCCGTCGTACACGTTGCTGCTGGTCTTCGGTTTCTTCCTCGGGTTGGCCGGCACCACATTCGCTGTAGGTATCCCGTTCGTGAACGCCTGGTTCGAACCGGCGCGGCGGGGCTTCGCGACCGGGGTCTTCGGGGCCGGCATGGGGGGCACTGCGTTGTCTGCCTTCTTCACGCCGCGGCTGGTGCGGACCATCGGCTACATTCCGACACACCTACTCATCGCAGGTGCCTTGATCGTTGTAGGCGCCGTCCTTTGGCTGCTGATGCGGGACTCACCTGCCTGGAAGCCCAATCTCGCACCCGTCGTACCCAAGCTCGCGGCGGCCGCCAAGCTGCCGGTCACCTGGCAGATGGCATTCCTCTACGCCGTCACGTTCGGTGGGTTCGTGGCCTTCTCGACCTATCTGCCGACATACCTGAGGAACGTCTACGAGTTTGGCTTGACCGGTGCCGGCACCAGAACCGCAGGCTTTGCCATTGCTGCGGTGATTGCCCGACCGATCGGCGGCATTGTGGCTGACAAGATCGGCCCGCGGAAAGTTGTCGCCATTTCCCTAGCCGGGGCGGCGGTGATGTCGCTGATCATCGCGCTCCGACTGCCGCCTGAGATCCCAGCTGGCACCGCATTCGTCGTGATGGCTCTCTTCCTTGGCCTGGGTACCGGTGGAGTCTTCGCGTGGGTCGCGGAGCTGGCACCAGCCGAACGGGTCGGCGCCGTCACCGGGATTGTTGGCGCCGCCGGCGGGCTCGGCGGCTTCTTCCCACCGCTGGTCATGGGGGCTACCTACAATGAGGCAGCGCGCAGCTACACCATCGGATTGGTGCTGTTGACGATCACCGCCACTGGCGCGCTGCTCTTCACCCTCTTCGGGATTCGGCGAAGGGCTCCGGCCACGACTTAGCTGACCAGGCCAAGGAGCCTCGCATTGTTTACTCGAACTTGGCATTATCTGCAGATGAGGCCGAGTCCGAGCAAGCGACGCTAGGTGGGTGCGATCGATCTCGGGGAGAAGCGGCTAGCACTCCAACCCACTGACAAGCCAGTGGGCATCTTCAGCGCAATCGGTATCGCCCATCGAACGACATTGCGGAGTCCGCTGTTCTATCTCATCGTCGTTGGCGCCATGCAGCTGGCACTCGTTTTGATCGCCATTCCGGTGATCCGGCTGCTCTATGCGTTGGTGCTCGTCCAAACCGGACTGGGGAGCATCGCGTACGACCGAATCTCACAAGTGCTGCGGAATCCGCTTGCCGACATCACTCTCCTGGCCATCGCGATTATTGCCGTTTTCGCGATCATGGGAGAACTGGTCACCCTGTTTGTTCTGGCATCCCACCACCAAGACGGCGAGGCAACATCGCTCCGGCTCGTGCTGCGGCAGGTCTGGGGGACGATCAAGAAACTGGTGCATCCACAAGGCCTGCTGATGATCGTCTACCTGATCTTGCTGCTGCCGCTCGGCCAGCTCGGATTAACGTCGATCTTGACCAAGAAGGTTGCGGTACCACCATTCATCAGCGAAGAACTGAGTAAGAACCCGTCGACAAGCCTGCTCTACAGCGGCGTGCTGCTGCTGATCACTTACCTGAATCTGCGATTGATATTCACCATGCCGCTGCTGGGCACCACGTCAGCAGGCGTGTGGGAAGCATTTGTCACCAGCTGGCGCCTGACGCGCCGGCGCTCGCTTCGGATTCTCGGCTTGTTCGTGGTGACCACCTTCTCCGCGGGATTAGTCGCCTTCGTTCTTGGCGCGGCCGCTTTGGCACCCACCATCGCGGCTGACCTACTGGCCCCTGCCTCATCACCGTGGCTGGCCGCCCTGGGACTCAGTGTCTTTCAGATCGGTGTCTTTGTGATCACCGCGCTGCTGACGATCATGATCGTCCAGTCGCTGACCGCTATGATGCGCGATTGGCTGCTACGCCTGCATGCGGATCATCAGCACCTCCCAACCGTCATTTCATATTCGGAACCGTCACATGTCAGCCCTCGCCGTCAGAAGTTGTTGTGGGGCCTGGCAACTGGCGTCATCGTGGTGGCTTTTGGTATCACTGCTGTGCTGAATCACCGAACCATGGCCAACCTGGTTGACAGTGAGCAGACGGAGGTGCTGGCGCACCGCGGGTTCATACAAGGTGGCGTGGAGAACACACTTCCTGCTCTGCAGGCCTCCGCCAAGGCAGGCGCTGATCGGGTCGAGTTCGATGTCATGGAAACCAAAGACGGCAAGTTCGTGGTGATGCACGACGCGAATCTCCGGAGGCTGGCAGGCCGGAACCTCAACGTCAAAGATCTCACCCAGGAGGAGCTGACGAAGATCACTGTCCGAGCGGGAGGGATGGAGGCCAAGATTCCCTCGCTGGAGGAGTGGATCCAGCTGTCCATCCAGCTGAATCTGCCGCAGTTGCTGGAAATCAAGCTGCATGGTGGCGAGACTCCCGATCTCGTGCCGCGGTTGCTCGCTGTTCTGGATCGCGCCGGAGTGACGGAGCACTACACCTACCACACGCTCAGCCGAGAGGTGGTCGAAGAGCTGAAGCGTCTGCGACCCCAGCTTGTCGTGGGCTTCATCGTGCCGATCAACTTCGGTGGCGTACCCAATGTCAAGGCCGACTTCATAGTGATCGAACAACAGTCGTACAGCAGCCGGTTCGTACGACAGGCATGGGCCGCTGGCTACAACGTCATAGTTTGGACGGTCGATGACGAGCAGCAGATGCGCAACTACATGGATGCTGCGGTAGACGGCATCATCACTGACCGGCCAGACCTCGGCATCAAAACACGTACAGACATCGCCGAAGACAAGGGCTTGACGGGTCGACTCTCAGACGCGATCTCCCGGTCGGCCTCTTTCTGACAAACGCCCGTTGCTCAGACCTGCGGCTTGACAAGCGGGAACAAAATCGTGTCACGGATCCCCAGGCCGGTGAGGTTCATGACCAGCCGGTCGACACCCAAACCCATACCGCCAGTAGGTGGCATGCCGTACTCGAGGGCCTCCAGGAAGTCTTCGTCGACTTGCATCGCCTCGGGATCGCCGGCGGCAGCCCGAAGAGATTGGGCCACCAACCGCTCCCGCTGTTCGAGCGGGTCGGTCAGCTCAGAGTACGCGGTGCCCTGTTCGGCGCCGAAGATCACCAGATCCCATTTCTCGGCAAGCCTCGGATCGTCGCGGTGCTCACGGGCGAGCGGTGAATTCTCCTTGGGAAAGTCGGTATAGAAGACCGGCGTCGTGGTTTTGCCTTCGCACAGTTCACCGTAGATCTCTTCGAGAAGGTATCCCCAGCTGGCGTCAGGCTCGAGCTCCAGCCCGATCGCCTGGGCATGCTGTTGCAGCACCGAAACGGGAGTATCGACGGTGATCTCCTCACCCAGCGCCTCTGAGACTGCCTCGGTGATCGTCTTGACCGGCCAGTCGCCAGAGAGGTCATACTCGGTGATCGTGCCGTCATCGTCGGTCCGGCGTGCGATCGGCAAGCCGTATACCGCCGACGCGGCTTCCTGGATGAGGTCCTGGGTCAGCACCCGCATGGTGTGGTAATCGCCATAGGTTTCGTAGACCTCCAATGAGGTGAATTCAGGATTGTGCTTGAAATCCACACCTTCATTGCGGAACTGCCGGCCGACCTCGAAGACCTTCTCCATGCCACCGACGATCAGTCTCTTGAGATGCAGCTCAGTGGCGATCCGCAAGTAGAGATCAAGATCGTAGGCGTTGATGTGGGTCTCGAACGGCCGGGCATTCGCGCCACCGTGGATCAGCTGCAGTACCGGGGTCTCTACCTCGGTAAAGCCTCGGGCGTGGAGTGATTCGCGAATGCTGCGGACGACAGTCGCGCGCGCGTACGCCACCTCGCGGGCTTCTGGCCTGACGATCAGATCGACGTAGCGTGCCCGGACCCGAGCCTCGGGATCGGTGAGACCCTTGTGCTTGTCGGGCAGCGGCCGGATCGACTTGCTGGTGATCTTGAATGATTCGGCGCGGATGGTCAGTTCACCGCGCTTGGTAGTGATCACTTCGCCCGTGACGCCAACCTGGTCACCGAGGTCGACATCATGCCGCCAGTGTCTGAGCATGTCGGGTCCGACGGCGTCCAGAGCGATCATGATCTGCAAGTCGCCGGTGCCGTCCCGCAGCGTGGCGAAGCACAGCTTGCCGCCATCCCGACTGAGGATGACCCGTCCGGCGACCGAAGCCTGACGACCGGTACGCGTATTGGGCTGCAGCTCACCAGCCTCCGCCCGGACCTGCGCGAGCGTATGGGTGCGTGGGAACGTCACTGGATACGGGTCGATGCCCTGCTCCCGCAGCCGGTCCAGCTTCTCGCGGCGTACCCGGACCTGTTCCGGCAGCCCCTCGATGGACAGGGCCTCAGCCAGAGCGTCGGGTTCCTCCGGAATGTAGGCCGTCACCTCCGCCGCGTAATCCTCGCCCGCCCGTTCCAGCGCGCCTGCGGCTGGTTCCTCACCGTGCCGCTTCAACATGGCTAGCGATGGCCGTGTCAGGAAGCCTTCGGCGTTGCCAGCGGCCGTGCCGACGCGGGGCAAGTCTGAGGTGTACTCGAAGCAGATGTAGCGAGGCTGCCATTCAGGGTGGTACTTGGCGTTCGATCGGTAGAGCGATTCCAGCTGCCAGTTCCGGCTGGCGAGCAGCAGTGCTTGTCTCCACAGGCGGGCAATCGGTCCGGCACCGATCTCCGCACCGCGCTCGAAAGCTTCGCGGAACATGGCGAAGTTGAGCGACACCCGGCCGACGCCGAATGCCGTTGCTCGCTCCGCCAACGAGGCGACCATGAGTTCCACCAGACCGTTGTCCGCGCTGGGATCCCGACGCATCAAGTCGAGAGAGAGGCCATTGCGGCCCCACGGCACAAAGCTGAGGAAGGCTCGAAGGGCGCCGTCGGCATCGTGCACCTCCACCATGACGCACTGGGAGTCCAACGGGTCCCCCAGTCGCCCGAGCGCCATGGAGAAGCCCCGTTCGTCGCCGCCGTCCCCGCGCCACCGAGAGGCGGAGTCGGACAGTTCGTCGAAGTGCGCCGGATCCACATCGCCGTGACGGAACACTGTCGTGGTGTACCCGCGGCGTTGCAGCCGGCTGACGGACTGGCGGACCGCCTTCATGCCTGGGCCGCTGAGGGAGAACGTTCGCATGTCGAGGATGGCCTCGTCGCCGATCTCAAACGCCGTCAAACCGGCCTCGGTGTATGCGCTTGCGCCCAGTTCGCCAGCGCCCATCACGGCTAGCGACCAACCGCTGGCACGGGCCTTGGCACGCCACTGTTCGATCGCCGATTCCCAATGGTCCGGATCGCCCACCGGATTCCCACTGGCCAGGCTCACGGATCCGATCACCCGATACGAGACGCCCGCTTGTGCCGTCGTCGGGTCACCGGTGTTCCACACGATGGACTTGTCTCGCCGAGTAGCGAAGTAGCCCAATGAATCCCAGTCGCCGAAGGAGCGCAGCAGAGTTCGCACTCGAGCCTCATCGACAGCGCTCAGGGTCTGGGTGTCCGCTGGTGGCTTGAAGAGCAGATACGTGGAAGTGAGGATGACCGCCGCACCCATCACGTCCAACAAGATGGTGACCCACAGCGGAGACCGAACTTCGTCGGCGCGGGTCAGGCCAACCTCGCCCATGAGCTTGTCCAGGACGTGGAGAGCCGACGTGGACAGATCCGGTGAGGTACCGAAGGCATTGATCAGCCAGGTACCGACGATCAAGATCACCAAGAGGCCAAGCAGGAAACAGGTGATCGCGGCGAAGAGGTTTCGCCGTGCGCCGCGGGCTCGGAACTGGGGCTTGGCGCGCCAGATGATCACCAGAACAGCGCTCATGATCACTAGCCCGGCTATCTGTAGCAGCGGGCCACCGCTGATGATCGAGAAGATCCGCCCAAGCTGAGGAAGGATGATCCACCAAATGACGAAAATCCACCAGGCGGCCCCTAGCCGGCGGCGCAAGGCAACGCCGATCGAGATGAGCAGCGCGGCGTACACCAGATTCGGGACGATCGGGATCGTCAACATGGAGACGACGTCGTGCCACTGCAGGAAATACCGTCTCAATGGAGGAATGAACGTAGCAACCACAACAAGCGCCGCAAACGCGAACATGGCCGTCGCCAGCCGGTCTGGCCAGCGATCATCTCGAAGCGCTTGGGCCAGTGCAGTCTTACGTGCGGCCGGCTCGACTGCAGCCGGTGTTTGTTCGGCTGCGGTCTTGAGATCAACAGTCATATCTGCTCGCTCTCCGGCATTCCGGAATTACGGGTCAAAAAGATGACGCGGTGACATTCGATATTGCAAAATTCTCTCACGGTACGGCCGCAGGTCCTCGATCCAAATGCTGACGACATCTCAGCCGGTCATCATCCGCTGATGATGATCGACAGCAGCACCGCAACGACGACTGTGTTCAGCAACAGACCGAGCACACTGTGCACGCTGACCAGCCGACGCATGGAGCTGCTCACGATCGTTGTGTCAGTCGTGCCAAATGTCGCCGAACACCCGATCGCCAGATAGTTGTAGTCGGAGAACACCGGCTCCTCGGAGCCCGGAAATTTCAGCCCGCCCTGCTCAATATCGCGGCGGGCGTACAGCAGTGCAAAGCTGAACGTGATCACCATCCAGCAGGTGACCACAGTGCCAGCGGCAAGTGCCAAAACGATGTCGGTCGCGCGGCCACGACTGAGCACGGCCGTGATGATCGTCCCGAACGCAATCACTGCAATGGCCACTGGCCAGCCGGGGCCACCTCCCCCGGCGAGCAACCACCTCTTGAGGCGGGATGCCGGCAGCGGCCTTGCCAGCACGCGCCGCACCAGCTCCACTCGATCGCAACGGGAGAAGGCTCGCAGTCCGAGCACGAAGTATGCACTGGCGAACCCAATCCAGGCAGCCAGCCTCGCGCCGAATCCGAACTCTAGATCGAACTCCTCATCCGTGGGCGCCGACCTGGCCCCGGTGACCTGCAGCACGATCACCACAATCTGGAATGTGACTGCGGCGAGAAGACCCAGCCCAATCGACACCCAAAACCGGAATACGTCCGAGCAGGAGCGCGGCACCCTGGCCTTGTCGCTCGATCTGGTCATGACACGATCATGGCGTGATCCGGGGATTCGGGCGGGGTAAGAGGCCTCAGACGGCTGGTCCGACGTCGTCGGCGGACGCAGCCGCTTCGTCAGCCTAATGGCTGGACTCAGCTACATGCGGTGGCAGCGCCTGGCGAGTCTGGCATGGCCGGGGCGGCCAACGCGATGGCGGGATGTGCCGCGCAGGCTGCGTCCGACCGCTGTGTACGTGATTCGGCTGACAGCGGCTGCGGTCGTTTCCTACCTGCTCACCCTGGCTGTGACCAGTGGCGCGATCGATCTGACCGGACCTCTCACTGCGTTGCTCGTTATGCAGGCTTCGGCGTTCTCGACGGCTCAAAATGGGCGCAGTACGGGTGGGAGCAGTCTTGGCGGGTGTCTTGGTCGCGACGCTGGTCTCGATCTGGATCGGGCTCACCTGGTGAAGTCTCGGCGCTGTCATCGCCGCCTCGTTGATAGTCGCGAAGATCTTCGCGCTGGGCGAGCAAGCCATTGAGGCGCCGATCAGCGCTATGTTGATCCTCGGAGTCAGCAACCCGAATGTGGCGGCCGAGCTCAGAGTGTTGAACACCTTGATCGGCGCCGG
>JAICEV010000041.1 GCA_025923975.1 Propionibacteriaceae bacterium | reverse complement strand
CGAGGCGCTGTCTGGCGTGCGGCTTGGTCGGATCCCACTAGGCCTGTTGGACCGCTTTATCGTCACTGGTTGGTCGCCGCCTGTCACGGACACGGCTGAACTGAAGGTCTTGCACCTTGGTCCGTACTTCACTGGTGAGGGTGCTTTTCGGCTGACGGGCCATGACGAGAAAACCACAGTGTCATGCATTGAGGCTTTCGCTCTTCCGGGCGGCCGACTGGTTGAGTGGCCCGTTCGGCTCGCACTGCCGGCCCTACGCGGTGGCCTTACGAGCAGCTTGCGAGCACTCGGCGAGATTGTTGCGGCGCCGCGATGATCACGGCGGCCCAGCCAGGTCCTGACGGCCTCCTGCGCTGCCCATGGGCGCTGTCGGCACCGGAATATCTCGGCTATCACGACGACGAATGGGGCAGACCAGTCACCAGCGTGCAGGGGATCTACGAGCGGATGACTTTGGAGGCGTTCCAGTCCGGGCTCTCGTGGATCACCATCCTCCGCAAGCGTGAAAACTTTCGCCGAGCCTTCGCCGAATTCCAGCCTGAGAGGGTTTCGACCTTCACCGAAGATGACTTCGCCCGGCTGTTGACTGATCCGGGCATCGTCCGAAACCGCGCCAAGATCACCGCAGCCATCGAGAACGCTCGCCTGGTTGTCGATCTTGGACCGAAGTTTGTCGAGCTCGTCCTCGGATATCGGGTGGTTGGCCGCGCGCGGCCAGGTCCTGGGGAGGGGCGGTCAACCTCCCCGGAGGCAGTCGCCATGGCGCGTCAGCTGAAGAGTCTCGGATTCCGCTTCTTCGGCCCGACCACGGCGTACGCCATGATGCAGGCGATTGGTCTGGTCGATGATCATGTTGCCGGTTGCTTCGCGCCGCCGCCTGTCTGGCCAGACGATAATTTGACGCCGAAATAGCATCCCAAGCCAGAACCCGACTCGGGTTAGGGCTAGGTGGTAGAGAATAATTGAGCCGGCAAGTTGCCAGATCACTACAGGATGAGGATGCGCGATGGCAGCAATGAAACCGCGGACGGGTGACGGCCCGATGGAGGTCACCAAGGAGGGACGTGGGATCGTCATGCGGGTTCCGCTCGAGGGAGGCGGTCGGCTTGTCGTGGAACTCAACGCCGACGAAGCGGCCGAGCTCGCGGGCGCACTGAAAGAGGTCGTTGGATAGATCAACAGCTGACAGCACAAGGACCTGGTCGCCTGACTAGGTCCTTTTGCTTGCTTGGCTCCTGCACCGCAACCCAATGACAGAGAAAAGGTGACATCAACATGCATCCGAACTGTGAGGCCGTGAACCACATCCTCGAAGCAGCGGGCCTGCCCGGTCGGGTCCACATGCTCGATGAAGCAGTTACCACAGCCCGCGCTGCCGCTCAGCAGGTAGGGTGCCCGGTCGGAGCCATCGCGAACTCGCTGATCTTCGAAACTTTCATTGCTGTGAGCGTCGACATGCGCGAACAGCTCAGGGAAGAGGTTGCCGGGACACCACTCTTGATCATGACCAGTGGCGCACATCGGGTAGACATGATCAAGGTCGGAGAGCACCTCGGGGTTCAGCTGCGCCGGGCTTCACCGGCCTTCGTACGCGAACACACCGGCCAGCCGATCGGTGGTGTGGCTCCCGTCGGCCATCCGAAGCGCATCCACACGATCATCGATCGCGCGCTCGCCGACTTCGACGAACTCTGGGCTGCCGGCGGCATCCCGCAGGCCGTTTTCCCACTGACCTATAACGAACTCCTGATGCTGACAGGCGGTGACGAAGCCGACGTCGGCTGAGGGTTGCAGCGACTTCTGAGTCGCAGTCGTCAAGCCTGACCAGAAGATCTCAGGAGGAGAACTCCTTGAGGATGCTCAGAACCTCCTCATCGCTCAGCTGCCGGAAATCCTCATACGCCCCACCAACAGCGATGAACGGCTCAGGAGTGGAGAGACATGCGACCCGATCCGCCCTTGATCGCAGTACCTGGACGGCCTGGCGCGCTCCGACTGGGACTGCCACGACAACCGCCGCCGGTGCGTGGGTTCGAACGGCCGCCACGGCCGCTAACATCGTGGAGCCGGTCGCCAGGCCGTCGTCTACCAGGATGACGGTCGCATCCGCGATATCCAGATCGGCGGAGGGAAAGATACTGGCGCGACGCTCCAGCTCAAGCCGTTCCCGGTCCCGCGCAGCCTCGAAGGCCTCGCTGCTGATGCGCAGTCCGTTGATGATCTCCTCGTTGCGGAATTCAGCGATCTCGCCACCCACCATGGCCAACGCTCCCATGGCGAGCTCGCTGCGTCCTGGCACGCCGATCTTGCGTACCAAGATCACTCCGAGCTGGGCGTTCAGCCGGGCGGCCACCTCGGCGGCAACCGGTACGCCGCCGCGGGGAAGTGCCAGTACGACTGCTTTCTCAAATGCCGCATCGACCAGCTCATCAGCGAGGGCCCGGCCGGCAACAGTGCGATTGGCGTAGCGGGTCGCTGCCCTGCGCCGCCGTATCACCGTTTTGCCTAGCTCTGGTGAACCTCGAGCGCGCGACGGTAGACCTTGACGGTCTCGGCGGCGATCTTGGACCAGTCGAATTCCTCGATGCAGCGCTGCCGTCCTGCCAGCCCGAACTGCCGCGCCTTATCGGGGTCGGACGTCAGCGAGTTGATCTTCGCTGCGAAGTCTTCCTCGAAGGCGGCGACGGCCGCGGGGTCGTCGGCTTGCATCGGGTCGTATGGCACGAGATAGCCGGTCACCCCGTCTACCACGACCTCGGGGATACCGCCCACAGCCGTGGCGACGACGGCCGTCTCGCAGGCCATTGCCTCGAGGTTGACAATGCCCAACGGCTCATACACCGACGGGCAGGCGAACACCGTCGCATGTGACAGCACCTGCCGTACGTGCCCACGTGGCAGCATCTCCTCGATCCACAAGACATTCCCGCGGCTGGACTGCAAGTGAGCAAAGGCGTCACCAATTTGCTGGGCGATCTCAGGGGTATCGGGCGCACCCGCAAGTAACACCACCTGCGTTTCAGGATCGAAGTTCTCGGCTGCCCGTACCAGATGAATGAGGCCCTTCTGGCGCGTGATCCTTCCCACGAACACCACCGACGGCTTGTCAAGATCGATTCCAAGCTGCTTGACGATCCCGGTGCCTGGATCCGGCTTGAACTCCTCGGTGTCAATGCCGTTCTTGACGACATGCACTTTGTCGGGATCAAGGTTGGTGTACGAATCCAAGGTGTCGTTGCGCATCCCGGAACTGACTGCGATCACAGCATCGGCTGCCTCGAATGCAGTCTTCTCAGCCCACGACGAGAGCCGGTAGCCGCCGCCGAGCTGCTCGGCCTTCCACGGTCGGTGCGGCTCGAGTGAATGAGCGCTGACGACATGTGGAATGTCGTGGAACAGACCAGCCAGGTGGCCAGCCAGATTGGCGTACCAGGTGTGCGAATGGACTAAATCCACCTGTGGAATGGCGGCCACCATTGATAGATCGGCCCCGAATACCCGGAGGGCAGCATTGGCTCCTTCCGGATAGTTCTCGGCGTGCGCGGTGGCACCCTCTCGCGGCTCGCCCATGCACTGGACGTCGACATCGATGAGCTTGCGCAACTGCGGTACCAGCTGGGCGACGTGCACCCCGGCACCGCCGTAGATCGAGGGTGGGTACTCCCGGGTCAGCAACGAGATGGACAGTTGATCGGTGTCTGCCGGCGCCATAGTTCGCATCGTTCCACAGCGTTGGCGATGTTGACCACAACGTGGCCCAGAACGGTGCTTCCGAGGCCCGGTATGGGCTAGGTTCACCTTATGGCTGCGCGTCCAAGGGTTTTGTCGATCGTATTGGCTGGCGGCGAAGGAAAACGGCTGATGCCGTTGACCATGGACCGCGCAAAACCGGCAGTGCCCTTCGGTGGCACCTATCGTCTGATCGACTTCGTCTTATCCAATTTGGCAAATGCTCAGCTGCGGCAAATCGCGGTGCTGACGCAGTACAAATCGCATTCCCTCGACAAGCACATCTCCTTGACGTGGCGCATGTCGACCATGCTCGGCAACTACGTCACGCCGGTGCCCGCGCAGCAACGCCTTGGCCCGCGGTGGTACCAGGGCAGCGCTGACGCGATTTTTCAATCAATGAACTTGATACGCGACGAGGAGCCCGACTACGTCGTGGTCTTCGGCGCGGACAACATCTATCGCATGGATGTCGAGCAGATGCTCGACGCCCATATCGACGGCGGCCTGGGTTGCACGGTGGCGGGCATCCGGGTGCCGCGAAGCCAGGCGAGCGCCTTCGGTGTGATCGACGCCGGGGCCGACAACAAGATCAAGGAGTTCCTCGAGAAGCCGCCTGAGCCGCCTGGTCTGCCGGATGATCCGGAGGCCTCGTTTGCTTCTATGGGGAACTACATCTTTACCACTGACGCGTTGATTGAGGCGCTGACCGCGGATGCCGAAGACGAGAACTCTCGGCATGACATGGGAGGCGATATCATTCCGAGCTTTGTGAGCCGCGGCAACAGCCAGGTCTACGACTTCACGGCCAATGAGGTTCCCGGTTCGACCGAACGTGACAAGGCCTACTGGCGCGACGTGGGCACGCTCGACGCCTACCACGAAGCCCATATGGACCTCGTTTCAGTGGATCCGGTTTTCAATCTCTACAACCTGGACTGGCCGATCTGGACGTACCCGGTGCAGATGCCCGGCGCCAAGTTCACTAGGGAAGGCGTCTCACGGGACTCCATCGTGAGCCCCGGGTGCATTGTGTCGGGGGGCGCCGTTGAGACTTCTGTGCTTTCGCCCAACGTGCAGGTAGAGGAGAACGCCACGATCGACCATTCAGTGGTCTTGTCCCACACCTTCATTGGGCGAGACGCAGTGATACATCGTGCGATCTTGGATAAGCACGTCACTATTCAGGACGGAGCGAAGATCGGCGTTGACTCCGAAGCCGATGAGGCCCGCGGCTTCTATCTGTCAGAGGGCGGCATCACGGTGGTTCCCAAGGGCGCCACGGTTTCGCCGACATGAGCGCGCCTGCCTCAGGACCGGGGGGCAACGAGGCAGGCAAACCTGAGGGTGGAATATTCGGGGTCGATGCTCCCACGGTTCCGGCGACACTCGGGGTCGTAGCACTGTTCCTGACGATCGTCGGTTTGGCGTTGATGATCACGGAGGGTTTCGTCCCCGGCCTGGTGACATTGATCTTTGCATTGTTCTTCGGGCTGTGTGCATTGAGTTATCTGTACACGACGCTGCACGGCAAGTTCGTGTGGTGGGCGGATCTGCTCGACGAGGCGCGGCTGAAGGGAGATGAGTATGCAGTTGATCTTGGGTGTGGCCGTGGCGCGGTCTTGATCAGCCTCGCCAAGCGACTGACCACTGGGCGGGTTTCGGGCATTGACCTGTGGCGCAACCCGGACCAGTCCGGCAAGGACATCGAGGCCACCAAACACAATGCCCGGGCCTGCGGAGTGGAGGATCGTGTCGAGCTCAACACCGGCAACATCACCACGCTGCCGTACCACGACGGGCAGTTCGATCTCGTGGTCTCCAGTCTCGCCATTCACAACCTCAAAGCTCGTGAGGACCGGCGAAGGGCGATCACCGAGGCCGTTCGGGTGCTGGAACCTGGAGGCAAGATCATCATCGCCGACATTAGCCACACCGAGGAATATGCGAATTGGCTGACGGAGGCCGGGATGGAATCGGTAACACTGCAGGACCTGGGCGTCCGCGGGTGGTGGGGTGGACCGTGGCTGCCCACCAGCGCAGTGACCGCCAGCCGGCCGGGTCGAGGTGGCGTTCCGGCCTAGCTTCTCCGGAACGAGTTTCTAGACGATCATCGCCTGACCGCGACGAGCAGCCCGTCACCGACCGGAAGCAGCGCTGGCACGAGATCTTCGTTGTCCTTGACAGCGCTCAGCGCATTGCGGATTGCTTCGGTCTCGGAATCGATGTTGCTTCCGTCGGCGGTACGGTCGTGCCACAAAGCGTTATCCACGGACAGTATCCCGCCCCGGCGCAGCAACCGCAGACCTTGCTCGACGTACTCCGCGTACTCAGCCTTGTCTGCGTCTATGAAAACCATGTCGTATCCGCCGTCACTCAGCCTCGGCAGCACGCTGAGCGCTGGCCCGGCGATCAGTCGAAACCGCTGGGTAGGAATGCCGACAGCAACGAAGGCGGTTCGAGCGGCCTGCTGATTCTCAGCCTCGATGTCGACACTGGTCAAGACACCATCAGGCTGCATTCCCGCGAACAGCGCCAGTCCGGAGACGCCCGATCCGGTGCCGACCTCAACCACCGCCTTGGCTTGCACCGCCGCGGCCAGGAAAGTCAGTGCGGTAGCAGAGCCGCGACCGATCGGTGCAACTCCGAGCTCCCTGGCCTTCTGACGTGCCTCCGCCGCCTGATCCGACTCGTCGACGAAATCCTCAGCGAACGCCCACGATCCCGGCTTGGGCGCGGCTTTCAGCGAGGTCTTGACAGCGGAGAGATTCACGAAGCTCACCCTATCGAAACGCCTGCTCAGGTAACCCTACGATGACGGCATGAGCCATACCGTCGTCGCCGAGCTCGTCGCGGCCGTGATGAAAGTCGAGGTCGAGCTGGGCCAGGAGGTCGCAGCCGACGACGCTGTGGTGATCTTGGAGTCGATGAAGATGGAGATCCCAGTGCTCGCCGACGTCGCCGGGTCGGTCTCGGAGATCGTGGTTTCCGAAGGCGATGTGGTCAACGACGGCGATCCGCTCATCGTGATCAAGTTGCTCTAAGATGGCGGCCATGTCGACCCCACCCTTTGGCCGACTGCTCACGGCCATGGTGACTCCATTCGCAGCGGACGAATCCGTGGACCTCGACGCGGCGGCTCGTTTAGCCAGCTATCTGGTCGATGAGATGGGCAACGATGGGCTGGTCATCAGCGGTACGACCGGAGAATCTCCGACCACTTCCGACGCCGAGAAGTCCGATCTGCTGCGAGTGGTCCGCGACGCGGTCGGTGACCGGGCGACAATCCTTGCGGGCGTCGGCACTTTCGACACCGAGCACACTCTGGAGTTGGCGGCATCAGCCGCCAAGCTGGGCGCCGATGGCCTTTTGGTCGTGACGCCGTACTATTCCAAGCCGCCGCAGGCCGGCATTGTGGAGCACTTCCGGCGGGTTGCCGACTCCACCGACGTTCCGGTGATGCTCTACGACATTCCAGGTCGGGCGGGAGTCGCCATCGCCACCGACACCATGCAGCGGCTGGCCGAACATCCGCGGATCGTCGCGGTCAAGGATGCGAAGGGCGACCTTACGGCCTCGGCCGGCGTCATCGCTCACAGCGAGCTGGCTTACTACTCAGGCGACGATGCGATGACACTGCCGCTGCTCTCGATCGGTGCCGTGGGGGTGGTCGGCACCTCGACACATTTCAGCGCAGTCGGTACCCGGCAGCTGATTGAGGCGTATCTGGCCGGTGATGTGGAAACTGCGCTTCGGCTGCATCAGCAACTGTTGCCCATTTACACCGGGATCTTCGCGACCCAGGGCTGCATCTTGGTCAAGGCTGGCCTCAAGCTGCTTGGCCATGACGTCGGAGGCGTGAGGTCTCCACTGATCGAGGCAACCTTTACCGAGATTGAGGATTTGCGTTCCGCTCTAGCTGCGGCTGGCCTGCCAACCGGCGATGTCTCAACGGACTGAATGGCGACGGAGGAGAGAAACGCACCGCGCGAGCGGAGGAAATTGGAACGCCTTTACACACCACGCCGTTTGCCAATTGTGAGGAACGACACCGTCGTGCACAGCCAATTGCCAGGGTTCATTCAGGGCATTGCCAGGATGACAAGCAACAATGAGGCGTTCAGGCTGAAGCTGCTTGGTCGTGCCGGACACCAGAGGGAGGTGGAACCGATGGCGCAGTGGCCCGCCCCTGATCCTCAGGCTTGGCAGCCGCCTGCGCCAGCGGTCCCGCAGCCAAAATCGGAGGATGCGTGGACGCCGCCGACCTGGGAAGAACTCGTACGCGACCATGGTGCCCGTGTTTACCGGCTGGCCTATCGGCTGACCGGCAATCCTCATGACGCCGAGGACCTCACCCAAGATGTCTTTGTTCGCGTCTTCCGCTCCTTGCACCGGTTTCAGCCTGGAACATTCGAGGGCTGGCTCCATCGCATCACAACCAACCTGTTCCTCGACGGCGCGCGGCGTCGGCAGAAGATCCGCTTCGACGGTCTGGGAGAAGGTTCCGCTGAGCGCTTGCCCAGCGCCTGGCCGACTCCATCCGAACAACTGGCTGATGCCGACCTTGATCACGATGTGGCTGCAGCGCTCTCCGCCTTGCCGCCGGAGTTCCGCGCGGCGGTTGTGCTGTGCGACATCGAAGGGCTCAGCTACGAGGAGATCAGCGAGGTCCTTGACATCAAGATCGGAACCGTCCGTAGCCGGATTCACCGCGGCCGGGCGCAACTACGGACCGCGCTCGCGCATCGCCAACCGACCGGGGAACGGGTGCGGTATCTGGGTGTTGAGGTAGAGGCAGGTGACAGCTCCGACAGTGTCAGCTCCAAACTGGACGGTTTGGAGCCGGCGAGGCCGCGGTGAGCAAGGCGCCCTGCGCTGATCTGGCCGAACTGCGATCAGCGTTTGTCGACGGGGCCTTGGACAACACCGACCGAGAACGCTTGCTCAGTCACCTTGTCGAGTGCGCCAGATGCCGCAGTGACGTGGACGATCTGCGTGCCGTACGCGACCTTCTGAACCAGACCAAGAACGAGCCGGATCCAACACCAAGCGATCTCTCGTTGCGGCTAACGTCCATCGCGGGTCCACAATCGTTCGCACCCTTGTGGATCAGGCCGTTCCGGCGAATCCAACCATCCGAACTCTCCCGAACGGCGGGCTTGCCAAGCCGCCGCCGGATTGTGAAGCTGCGAATCACGGCGGCCCTGCTGGCCGTTGGAGCCACAGTGACTGCGATGGGGATCATCGGCTACGTCGCTGCGCCGCGCCTTACTGCCATTGGTGACCCCACAGTCGAGGCCCAGGCGGCGTTCACGTCAAGCCTCGGACAATTCCCGCTGGCCAGTGACGCACTCAACGCGGTGATGCTGACCGACTCACGCAACCTCTCGGCCACGTTGTCACCTCCACTCGAGAGTCCCTCAGCCGCTACCGGCACGACGTTGAGCCCAGCGGAGGCGCAAGCAACGATGCAGCGAGCTGTCGATGCGGCCCATTCCGTGAGCTATTCAGGCCGACAATCGTTTCTTGCATACCGGAATGGTGGCGCCATCGTCGCGCACGTCGATGTGGACGCGCGTGCGGGCCAGGGCAGTCAGGTGATGGTCAACAGTCAAACCGGGAAGCGGCTGCACAAGGGATTCACGCCTGCACTTATGTCGTCGCGAGTCGTCAACGATGAGCTGCTCGACCTGCTCGAGCGCAACTACCGCCTCAGCGGGACACGCGGAGCAAGCGTCGCCGGACGCAGCGCAACCGTAGTCGCGGCGACGCGTGATGACAGCGCCCCGGTGGCTGCTCGCTGGTGGATCGATGACGCCACTGGCATTGTGCTCTGGCAGCAGACATACAACAGGACCGGATCATTAGACCTGTCGTTCGGATTTACCTCAGTTTCGGTCAGTCGCGGGAACAGCATCTTGGAACACTTGCCTCCGCGGTTGGCGGTGCCACGGACCAGCACGTCGCTGACGCTCTCATCAGCAGCCGAACTGAACGCTTCGGGATGGTCATGTGTCCGGCATCTGGCTGGTTTGTCGCTGGTGCGGATACGTAGCGACCGCCCTGGAAATCCGGACACGGTGCATCTGCTCTACAGTGACGGGCTCACTACGGTAAGTGTCTTTCAGCAACGGGGACAGCTGACCGCGGTGCCGGAGGGTTCCGAGTGGGACGCCGCACTGAAGGCCTACGTGCGGCCTGGCGCATCGGATGTGGCGACCTGGCAATCCGGAGACACCGTCTTTACTGTCGTGACTGACGGTAGCGGCAGCGTGTTGGCCGACGCCGTCGAGTCGCTGCCCCATGACGCCGCCACCGCTCAGACTACGCTGGACCGCATCAAAGCTGGTTGGGCGAGGATTCTGGCCGATGTGAAGGGTTAGCGCGTGGTTGATGAGGACCGTCCGACGGGTCACACGGAAGGCGAGCCGTCCGACTCCCGCTACTTCGGTCCTTTTGGCGAGCCACGGCCCGCACCCGTAGCCGAGCAGGGTCTCCCGCCCCAGCCGGATCCGACATTTGCACCAGACGACGCAATCTGGTCGCCGCCACTTGGTCAACCGGCGATGGCCGCAGGCCCGCCGGGCGGAATCACTTCTTCGGCAATGACGGCACTCCCGCCACCTGCAGGTCCCGCGCCTCGCCGTCGTCCGCGTGCGGCCTCTCTTATCGCCGTGGCTGCCCTCACAGCTCTAGTGGTCGGCGGTGCTGCTGGCTATGGCGGTGCCACACTCGCGCGGCGTACCCAGTCTCCAGCGGCGACCACAGCCACGCCCTCAGCACTGCCGGGCGTGACTCGTACGCCCGTGGCGCCGGCGCCCCCCAGTGCGAACACCGTGGAGGTCGCCAAACGGGTACTGCCCGCAACGGTGATGATCCAGGCCGGTCGAGGAACCGGATCGGGTTTCTTGATCGACAGGGACGGCCGCATTGTGACTAACAACCATGTGGTCGCCGACGCAACTGACGGGTCGAGGATTCGAGTGATCTTTTCCGACGGCCGGCGGCAGAGCGCTGTGCTGGTGGGACGCAGTCCCTCCTACGACATCGCCGTCATCAGGGTCAGCGGGGTGGCGTCGGTGCAGCCAATTGAGCTTGGTGACTCGGACCAGATCCAGGTCGGAGAGTCAGTCATCGCCGTTGGATCGCCGCTCGGGCTGCCCGGAACCGTCACGCAGGGCATCATCTCAGCCCAGAACCGTCCGGTCATGGTTTCCGAAAACGCTGCGGCGGACTCGCCGACCGCGTACATCAATGCCATTCAGACCGACGCTCCCATCAATCCGGGGAACTCTGGAGGACCGCTGGTCGACGCCGGAGGCCGGGTGATCGGCGTCAACTCAGCGATCTTGACGTTCGCAGCAAGCCGGAACATCGGACTCGGCTTCGCGATTCCGATCAATCAGGCCGCCACCATCGCCGACCTGTTGATCAAGAACGGTAAGGCGACCTATCCGGTGATTGGCGCCAACGTGCAAGATGCCGCAGCGGGTGTTGAACTGTCCGTCGTCGACGCGCAAGGCCCTGCCGGCAAGGCGGGGCTCCGGGCTCGGGACGTGATCACCAAGATCGATGGTGAGCCGGTCGACACCATGGAGGAGTTGATCGTCAGCGTCCGCACCCGACGTCCCGGCGAGGTCGTGGTCTTGGACTACACTCGCGGCTCGACACCGGGCCAAGCCCGCGTCACCTTGGGTAGCAAGGAAGGCTGAGGATGGCGCCGCCGCTGCTGCTCGACATCAATGGCCCCGAGTTCGTGCTATTGCTGGTAATCGCGGTGATCTTGTTCGGGCCAGAGCGGCTGCCTGACCTGGCTCGGAAGGCCGCCCGGCTCTTGCGCTACTTGCGGACCGTCGCCGGCTCGGCCCAGCAGCAGTTGAGCAAGGAGCTGGGCCCGGAATTCGAGGATCTCGATTTCCGTGATCTCCACCCCAGGACCTTCGTGCAGAAGCATCTGCTCGATGAGGTCGAACCGGTCATCGCCGATGTGAAGTCGGAAGTTTCCGACTTTGGCAAGACCATCAAGAACTCATCGGCAGACATCTCAGGGACGGCGAACTCCATCAAGGATCGCAGCCCTGGAGGTCCGCAGGACGTCGTGGCTGGAGCGACGCCCGGCCGGGCAGTGACTCCTTTTGATCTCGAGGCGACCTGAGAGCATCAGCGACCCGCCGGCGTAAGACCGAGTTGCCTGCCGCGCAGCCCGCGGCCGCGCTTGATGAGCGTGTCAGCGAGTGAATTCAGGGCGCCTGCGGCAGGCTGGTCGGGACCGGTATCCACCAGCGGCACGCCGGCGTCGCCAGAGGCACGGAGCTCCGGGTCAAGCGGTATCTGCGCAAGCAGGGACACGGGATAACCGAGCCGAGTGCTGAGTACCCGCGCTACCTCCGCGCCCCCGCCGGTACCGAAGATGTGATGCGTGTGTACCTCCCCGCAGTGGGGGCAAGTGGTCACCAGGTGCGACATGTTCTCCACTACGCCGATCACTCGCTGGTTCAGCATCGAGGCCATAGTGCCGGCACGCTCAGCGACTTCCGCGGCGGCTGCTTGCGGAGTCGTGACCACCAACACCTCGGCACTGGGCAGTTTTTGGCCCAATGAGATGGCCACATCGCCGGTGCCTGGCGGCAGGTCGAGAAGCAGGAAGTCAAGGTCACCCCAGTAGACGTCAGCCAGCATCTGTGTGAGGGCGCGATCCAGGATCGGCCCCCGCCAGGCCACCACCTGGTCACGGCGTGGTTTCAGCATGCCGATCGAGATGACCTTGAGGCCATTGGTCGGAACCGGCATGATCATGTCCTCGACCGCGGTGGGCCGCGAGTCAGCGACGCCGAGCATTGCCGGCACTGAGTGACCGTAGATATCGGCATCGAGAACGCCGACGGTACGCCCGTGCGCGGCAAGTGCTCTGGCGAGGTTCACCGTGATGGATGACTTTCCAACGCCACCCTTGCCTGAGGCGACCGCGATCACCTGGGTCAGCGAATCCGGCCGGGCGAACGGAATCTCGCGTTCGTCCTGACCGCCCTTGAGCAGCTCCCGCAACGCCGCTCGCTGCTCATCTGACATGACGTCCAGCTCAACGTTAACCGCCGATGCTCCCGGCACTGCAAGCACCGCAGCTGTGACATCCCGGTTGAGCGTGTCACGCAGGGGACAGCCGGCGACGGTTAGCAGGATCCGGACGCGTACCCGACCCGTGACGTCCACCTCGATGTCGTCGACCATGCCGAGATCGGTGATCGGCCGGCGAATCTCGGGATCGTCCACTCGGTGGAGTGCAGCGCGGATCTGGGGCACCAGGGGATGTTCGACGGTGGATGTTGTGGTCTCACCGTTGGATTGCGGGTCGTGCATGTCCCCAGCGTAGGTGAGTTCGTCGGTCGACTCGGCGCTCGTTCACTTCAGTGCTCGCCTGGTCGGGCTGTCGCCTCTTCGCTCTCAAGCTCAGCGAGGATGGCGCGCAACTCCGCCCTGAGCTCTGAGCGGAGGTAGTCGCGGGTGGCCAACTCGCCAACCGACATCCGGACGCTGGCAATCTCACGCGCCAGAAAGTCCATATCGGCTCGGCTTTGTGCCGCCTGCTCGCGGTCTCGTTCCAAGGCGACGCGGTCACGGGCCTCCTGGCGGTTCTGGGCGAGCAAGATCAGCGGAGCCGCGTAAGAAGCCTGGAGCGACAAGATCAGGGTCAGGAAAATGAACGGATATTCGTCGAAGCGGGG
>JAICEV010000040.1 GCA_025923975.1 Propionibacteriaceae bacterium | reverse complement strand
GACTTTGAACGACCGCAACATCCAAAGCGCGCAAGAGCTCCGAGCCCGCGATGTGGAGATGGACGAGCTGCGCCGTACCCAGTTCCGGCTGATGCTCAGCGACGACTGGGAGTACGGCGTGGAGGCGGCAGTCGACGTAGCCCTGCTCGGTCGCTACTACGAGCGCATTGCCGATCACGCGGCATCGATGGGCCGGCGGATCATCTACGTCGTGACTGGCCAACTCCCAGAGGACCAGATCTAACCGCAGTCTGTCTGGGGCTGGGCCTTTGACGGTACGTCTTCCACCAAACCGGCGAAAACGTTGAGCTGGGGCGCCTTTGACCGTACGTTTCCCACCAGAGGCGCGAAGAGGATCAGGAGGCGAAGTAGCGTATCCACTCTGTCTTGAAGCGACGCCGGATACCTACCGCACCACGATCGATGAGCGCTCCTGTACGCGGGTGAGCACCGCCCCAGGCGCATCGTGAAGATCATCCGACGTGATGACAATCAGCCGCCAACCCAGCCGGTCTAGCTCCTCACGCCTGCGCAGGTCTCGACGCCACTGACCACTGCTTTCGGTGTGCTGCCGACCGTCGTACTCGATGATCAACTTCAGGCCGGGATAGCTGAGATCGAAGCGCATTCGCCAACTGCCGTCGGGATTCCGGATGATCACATTCACGGTTGGTTCGGGCAGCCCAGCAAGGACGAGCAGCATGCGCAATCGCGTTTCCTTCGGAGAGTCAACGCCCTTCCTCACGAACCGCGCTGCTTTGCGTGCTCGAGCGGCGCCGCTGCCGGTCCACTGAGACGCTGCCATCACCAGATCATCCGGAGTGACATGTTTCCGTTTCACCAGACTGTCGCCAAGCACCACCAACTCGACAAGATCGAGACTGGCCGCAAGTTCGAGAAAGGCTTGCGTCGGACTACTCATACGAAGACCTTGAAATGTGGACGTCATCCTCGAACCGGTCGTCGAATGAGCCCTGATCCCCTGACGTCTGCTCCGCGGTGACTGGCCAGGCACCGTGATGTGAACGTCGGAGCATGCGGGCACAACGCCGCCCCATAACTCAGCCGCCGTGTGGTGGCTGACATAGGAGCCTGCCACGGACATGCTGAGCGCCGCCTCGGCTCTCAGCTTGGTGGTAATGGGAACAGATGAGGAGACATACGAGTCGTAAAGGATCTTGTGGAATTGTGGCCCGAGAATCTCACGTAGCCGAATACCAGCTGCACGCGCTTGGGCGCGGTTGAAGGGACGCCGGACATCAAGTCTGCGAAGCTCATGTTCGGTGGCTGCCATAGCGGAATCTTGGGCCCAATTCCGCCCCGAACCCTCGAAAATCTTGGTCAGCTGTGGATAAGTCCAACGGCCGAGTGACTGATCGTTTGCGCCACGTTGGTGGGTAACGTACGCCTAAGCGACCTTCTGGCTAACTTTTCCGCCCTTTTGGTGGGAAACGTACGCGTCGGGCCGCCACCGAAAGGGTTAAGCGGCTACTTCTTGCCCTGCATCTTGACAGCTTCGATCGCAGCCTTTGCGGCCTCCGGGTCGAGGTAGCGGCCACCGATCTCGACCGGCTTCATGTCGTCATCCAGCTCGTACAGCAGTGGGATACCGGTGGGAATGTTGAGACCCACCACCACTTCGTCGCTCATGCCGTCCAGATGTTTGACGATCGCGCGCAGCGAATTCCCGTGGGCGGCGATCAGCGTTACCTTCCCGGCCTCCAGGTCAGGCACGATCTGGTCGTACCAATACGGCAGCGCGCGAATCAGCACGTCCTTGAGGCATTCGGTCGCGGGCCGAGCTTCGCTTGGCAGGCCGGCGTATTTCGGATCATTGAAGTTCGCGTATTGATCGTCGTTGTCGATCGGGGGCGGAGGGACGTCGTACGAGCGCCGCCAAAGCATGAACTGCTCTTCGCCGAACTCCGCGAGGGTGGCCGCTTTGTCCTTGCCCTGCAGCGCTCCGTAATGCCGTTCGTTGAGCCGCCAGGAACGCTTCGTCTCGATCCAGAGCCGATCGGCGATGTCCAGCGAAATCTGCGCGGTCCGGATTGCTCTGCGCAGCACGGAGGTGTGAACGACATCGGGCAGCAGGTCGTGCTCGACGAGCAATTCGCCACCACGGCTGGCCTCGCCCTCACCCTTGGCATTCAGGTCGACATCGACCCAGCCGGTAAACAGATTCTTGGCGTTCCACTCACTCTCGCCGTGCCGCAAGAGGATCAAAGTACCCGTCATGACACACGCTCCCACTTCGTATTGATGGCAGCGAGCCTAGTGGTCAACCCGCCGTGCCCGCCTAACCCAGATCAGCTTTTCGGACTCTCGCCCGGATCCAGATGGGTAAAGGCTGCCAGGTTCGCCGTTGACTCCCCCCGCGAGCGCCGCCAGACCCATTCCTGCCGAATGCTCTCGGCGAAGCCCAGCTCCAAGATCACATTGAAGCTGTCGTCGGCTGCCTCGGCTACGGCACCGAGGAGCCGATCGACCTCGGCGCGGGTAACCAACTCGACCGGCACGTTGCCCGTCAGATAGATGTCACCAAGCGCATCCAGTGCAAAGCAGATGCCGTGGAGTTTGACATTGCGCTCCAGCAGCCAGCGATAAACGCCGGCATGGTTCTCATCGGGCTTCCGCGCGACGAAGGCCCGCGCGTTCACGCCATGCTTGCCCACCTCGAGGGCGCATTCGGTGACCAGCTTGCGGGTTCCCGGGAGGCGGACCGAGAACAATCCCGGCGCCGATTCAGCCCAGTCGAGACCCAGCTCCGCTAGCTCGGCGCGTATCTCACTGATCGCCTTGTCGCGAGCGGCGCTCATGTCTGCTGCACAAACCAGCGCACCTGATAGCCATCCAGGGTTAGCGGCCCATCGGTCAATGGAGTCTGTTCAGTGAGCGCATCCCAGGCCCAGTTACCCAGCGGGATTACCCATCGCGGCAGCTTCTGCGACTCGGTCGTCATGTTGTAGACACCCACCATCGTCTGAGTCTGGTATCGCCGCTGGAACACCAGAACCGCTGGGTTCACTGGATCGAGGATCTCGCTCTCCACCGAGGCATCCAGGCTCGGCAGCGCGGAGCGCACAGCGATGGCATGCCGCAGACTGTGCCATATCCGATGTTCCACGGTGCCTTCCAGGTGGCGACGATCCACCAAATCCCACGGCATCGGCGGTCGATGCACCCAGCGGTTGTCATCAGCATGGTCCGGGTCCTCGACGAAGTCGTAGTAGTTCACCAGACCCAGCTCGTCACCCATATAGATCAGCGGCAGACCGCCGTACCCCAAGATCAAGGTGTAGGCCAGCAGATAGCGACGTATCGCGAGATCAAGATGTGCGTCATCACCGCTGTTGAGTGCCGCCTCGATGCCAGCCAGTGATGCGGCGGTTCCGCTGATCCGTCGGTCGCCAGTTGCGAGATTCTCCTGGAACACCAAGCCGCGGGCATCGCTCATCGGATAAACACCGGCGTAGTAGTCAGCAAGAAAACGTCGATGCTCGAAACCGTTCAGCCCTACCGACGCTGCGTCGCCGTCGTCGATCGCCCACCCGATGTCGTCGTGACAGCGCAGGTAGGTGCCCCACACCGTGGTCGGCGGCTTGGCCGGGAACCGGTTCAGGGCGGCGCAGAAGAGCCGAGTGTCCTTGGCAGCCAGCGCCGACCAGATCTGCACCATCAACGAGTTCTGGTACGCCATATCGCTGACCTTGCCCGCATGCTTGCCCACCCCTAAATAGGGTGCGAGGTCCGACGGGCCAACGATCGCCTCGGCCTTGAAGATCAACGCTGGTGCCGCCATCCGTGCCACGGCACGCAACGCTTGCGTGATGGCGTGCACCTCAGGCTGGTTTTGGCAGTTGGTCCCCATTCGCTTGTAGATGAAGGCAATCGCATCCAGGCGTAAGCACTCCACGCCGAGATTGGCCAGCCACAAGATCAAATCGGCGAACTCGTAAAAGATGTCGGGATTGTGCCAGTTCAGGTCCCATTGCCAGGTATTGAAGGTCGTCCAGATCCAGGAGGCGGACTCTTCGTCATAGCTGAAGTTTCCGGGCGCGAAGTCGGGAAAGACCTCAGGCAGTGTCCGCTCGTACGCGTCCGGCAGCTCTCGATCGGCGAACATGTGGAAGTACTGCCGGTAGAACGGGTCACCGGCCCGTGCGTTAACCGCCCATTGATGCTCAGTCGCAACATGGTTCAAGACAAGATCAAGAGTCAGGGAGATTCCGCGAGAGCGCAGCACGGTGGCCAGCTCCCGTAGATCGTCAATGCTGCCCAGATCGGGTCTGACGGCCCGATAGTCCATGATGGCGTAGCCGCCGTCGCTCTGGCCCGGCCGCGGTTTGAGCAGCGGCATCAGGTGCAGATAGGTGACGCCAAGCTCGGCGAGGTAGTCAACCTGATCGGCGACGCCCTTGAGGTCACCAGCGAAAAGGTCGGCATAAGTGGCGTAACCCAGCATCCGCGGATGCTGAAACCACTGCGGGTCGGCATGCCGCCGTAGGTCGAGCAGTCGCAGATCGGCGGGGCGCTGCTGGAAGTTCTGGGCCGCGATCTCCACCACGCGGTAGGCCATCTCCGGCGCATGGTCGGGGTAGGCGCCCGTCAGACCGGTCAGCAGGTCGGACCAATAGCGCTGCAGGCGTGTGGCAAAGAGAACTTGATCATGAGGCGGCTCGCCCTCGAGCAGAGGCGCCACGTCCGGAACACTCATCGCTCGCAGGGTATTGGAGCAAGCCTTAGCTTGTCAGCAACTTCTCCAACAGCGTGCCGCTGAAGCCTGCGGATCGGGCTAGCGCCGCTTCGGAGAATCAGTCAGATTGGGATCAGCCTCGGACGCTGCACGCAGCTCCTTGCGCCCAACCTTGATCTGCTTCCGGAACTCCTCCATGAAGGCCTCGCGGAGTTCGTCATTGTCGACGACCGTGCCGGCGGTGCCCAGCTTGCCTTTCACCACTCGCTGACACAGTGTCAGCCAGGCCTGGCCCATGGCGTAGGTGAAGGTCGACGCTACCCCGGCTCCGATGACACCACCGACGACGGTTCCGGCTCCAGGGATCATCTTGATCAAGCTGGTGAAAGTCGCCCGACCTAGCTGCGTCGCGGCCGTAGTGGCAGCTATCGCCATCAATGCGGCCCGCTCGAACTTGATCTTGTAGATCTGGGCGATCCGGGACATCATGCCAAGTTGGATCGGCACCAGTAACGCGGCAGATGAGAACGGGATCGGCGTCGCGGCAGCAGCAGCAGCACTGGCAACGGCCGCGCTTATGTACTTGTTCGCTTCCTGCGCCTTCCGCGCATGATCGATTTCTTGCGCTGCGACGAGAGCCCCATGAACACCTTCGGGCGCAACGCGAAAGGTGGCATCGAGGAGTTCTTTGAGCCCATACGCGTGCTGGCCGGCGAATTCGTCCGCCTTGGCGTACGTCATGAACGGCCGCCCCGAGACGATAGGCAGCTGTTTGGCGATGATCTGCTCGGCCAGCAGCACGGCGTCCGGATGGAAGTAGCCACCTCGCATGGGCACCTGCGTCAATACCACGATCACTGGTAAGCCCATCCCGTCGAGCCGACGGACGAAATCGGCCTCTGCCTCCTCGAAGCGCCGGTCCATGCCGCGGAGGCAGTACCAGGCAACGTGGATCTGCTCAGACAGCGGGAGCTGGCGCATCTGGGTCATCGCCTTGTCGAGCTCGGACAGAATCTGCTTGTTGTCCTTGCCCACCTCCAGGCCTTGGGTATCGACAATGCCTAGGTGGCCGACCTTGTCCAGATAGAGGTGGCTGCCGCGGGTGACCGGCTCACCGATACCGGTACGCGCCACCTCCTCGCCGAAGATCGCATTGATCAAGGTGGACTTGCCGACTCCGGTCTTTCCGAAGATCGCGAGGTTGAACCGCCCGATGGCCGCGCTCTGCTTGTCGTACTCGGCACGGAACGAATCTCGGAACCAGTCGGTGCTGCCCGCCATATGGCCAAGGTTACGGGTCGCGGAAGCCTCGAGGGCAATTCCGGTGCTCTGACGGCAGTGCCAACACTGCCGTTTCGCATCACCGAGCGCCGGACACGACGAGCATCTCGCACGGGCCTACAAACCCGTCCGGCCACTGGGCGAGGGCCTGGCCGATCTCGCCAGGCGTCCTCCCGGTCGGATTCGGAGAGGCCGGAGAGCATCTGGTGCAGCGCACCGAACGACTCACGTTCGAAGGCGACACAGTCAGCAGAGCTGGCCATCCGCACCGGTGATGGCACCGTCTCGACGGCGACGTCTCGGAATCCGGCGGCCACAAGAGCGGCTTCAACGACGCCAGGCGCGCCGAGGCTGAACGGGCCGGGCTGCCCAGCCACCGGTGGGGGCAGCTGGGCGCGACGGCGGATGATGCCAACCGGTATGGCGAAGAATCCGTTGCGATCGGCGGTGGAGTACACCACCGCGGACAAACGCCCGCCGGGACGCAATGCTCGGAGCATGCCGGACAGGGCGGCCTGCTGATCTGGGAAGTAGATGAGCCCGACCCGGGAGATGACCGCGTCGAATCCGCCCTCCTCGACGTCAAGCCGTTCGCCATCGAGCTCCTGGGTGGCGATCGTGCTCAGGCCGGCGTTGGAGGCAGCCTTCGACGCATACTCCAGGATGGTCGGTGAGATGTCAGTGGCCAAGACATACCCGCCTGCGCCCGCACGCCGTGCAGCGGCAATGCTTTGTCCGCCGGCGCCGGCGGCTACGTCGAGCACCCGACTGCCGCCGGTAACGCGGGCCGCGTCGAGCATCCGCTCGGTGGCATCCGCGAGCCAGTCTTCGATGACTGGCCCCCACCGGTGCCAAGCCTCGGCGGCGTCCTCCCACTGCGCTCGAGTGGTGATCTTGTACTGCTCCGGATTGAATGCGCTGGTCATGCCGCTTTCTCCTAATGGATGCCATTGATACCTGGTACGCGCCAGAAATCGGGCGGCTCCGCCAGAAACCGGCTAGCACCTTGGCCCGCGTTCCACGCCCCGGGAGAATGCTGGTGTGCCCGCATTCGTCGGCCGAAAAGAGCCACTGAATCGGCTGGCCGCTGCCTACCAGGCCGTTGCCGCGCCACCGAAGAGCGCCATCTCCGGCTGGGTGGGATTGGTGCTGGTGATTGGTGAGGCCGGGATCGGCAAGACGGCACTGCTGACACGGTTCGCCGACCAGATCGCCGCAGATGTCGGCACGGTGCTCTGGGGTAGCTGCTGGAACGGCGACCAGGCGCCGGCGTGGTGGCCGTGGACCCAGGCCCTGCGGTCGTTGCTCGACCAGCGCATCGACCTGCGTGAGGCGGTGCGGCCTGAGCTCGCGGCGATCGTGCCGGACTTGCCCACCGACTCATCCCCGGTTCGCTCCGATCCTGCCGACCGGGTACGCGTACTCGACTCGGCGGCACAGCTGCTGCATCGCGCTGCCGTTGATAGGCCGGTCGTTGTGTTTCTGGACGACCTGCAGTGGGCCGATCCGTCCACTATGGATCTGTTGCGATTCGTCTCACACCAGCCTCGCTCCGGCGCGTTGCTGCTGGTTGGCGCATACCGGCCGGAGGAGCTGCCGCCCAACATCGCGGGAATCCTTGGCGACCTGGCCAGTGCGGCCGAACTCGTACCATTGCAAGGGCTGTCCGGCGACGAAGTCGCCGACCTTGTCCGGGCAGTGACCGGAGCGGCGGCCAGGGATGACTGTGCGACGGTGGTGCACGAGCGCAGCGGCGGCCACCCGTTCTTCGCCCGTGAGCTGTGCCAGCTGCTCGCCACCGGAGGCAACCCCACCGACGTCCCGGCGGCCGTCCGTGACGTCATCGGCCGACGGCTGGCCCGCCTCTCTCCCGGCTGTGCCACGCTGCTCGACGTGGCGGCGGTAGCTGGCGGCACACTGCTACCCGACGTGCTCGCCGAGGTGACCCGCCTTGACACCACCCAGGTCGCGGCGTTGACCGAGGAGGCCGTCGCTGCCCGCATCCTCACCTCGACCCGCGACCCAGACCATGGCACCCGGTTCGTCCACGACCTGTATCGAGAGACCCTCTACGCCGGGCTCGCGCCGGCGCGCCGGTTGGCGTTGCACCACCGGGTCGCGACCGCGCTGCTGGGCCGCCACGAGCGCGGCAGCCCGGTCTTCGCGGCCGAGCTGGCGTACCACTTCACCGCCGCCATTCCGGCGACCGACACAGCAGCCGCCGTTCTCTGGGCGCAGTCCGCGGCGCGGGCCGACGCCGTGCGGTTTGCCTTCGTCGAGGCCGCCGGCCACCTCACTCGGCTGCGGTCCGCGGTCGCCAGAGGCGGCGAGTCGCTGCCTGAGACCGTGCTGATCAGGCTGCTCACAGACGAAGCCGAACTCCGGTTGCGCGGCGGCAACGCTGTCCAGGCGCAGGCACTGCTGGAGACCGCGTGGACCCGCGCCACCGCCGCCGGCCAGGCTGAGCTCCTCGCCGCGGTAGCACTCGGCTTGGACCGGCTGGACTCGCGCTTCGCCATGCCCCGCGGCGATCTCATCGAGGTGCTTGGCAGCACCCGCGATGCCCTCAAGGGCACCGGCACAACGCTGGAGGCAAAGGTGACCGCTGCGCTCGCCCGCCAGCTGCAGCACTCGGTGCCGGCCGATCGTCCGCGTGCCGGATCGCTGGCCGACGAGGCAGTCCGCATTGCACGTGTCCTTGACGACCCGGCCACGCTGGCTAGCTGCCTGCTTGCCCAACATGACACGCGCTGGACGCCCGGCACTGCCAGCGCCCGTGCCGAGATCGCCGCCGCGATCGGCGACCTTGCCAGGCAGGTTAACGATCCGGAACGACAGGCTCAGGCGCTGCTGCTGTCAGCCACCGCGCAGCTGGAGAACGGCTCTCCCGCCTTCCGCGCCACTTTCGCCGAGTATGCGTACTTCTCCGAGCGCTTACGCCAACCCCGCCACAACTATTTGCTGCGTACCCGGCAAGCCGCGCTTGCGCTGCTCGACGGCGACATCGACGCCGGGGAACGGCTCTCGGCCGAGGCCGCCGTGCTCGGCGAGGCTGTCGGGGACACTGATGTCGGCAACGTACGCATGTCGCAACGGCTCGAGGTCGTCCGAGCCCGCAACCAGCCTGCCGAGCTGCGCGAAATGGCTGCCGATGCGGTGCGCTGGTGGATCGGCGCACACGCTCACGCGCACGCCGTCGCTGCCGGGTTTTACGCCCGCGCTGGCGACCTGGACGCTGCGCGGCGCGAGCTCAACACTGTGCTCGCACTTGACGACTGGCGCGCGGACCGCTCGTACCTGTGGTCGGTCTTTATCGGCGAGATGGCCACCGCCGCGATCGCGTTGCGCGACCACCAGCTGTGCCAGCGCCTTCTCGATGACTTGCTTCCCGTGGCTGACACGTGCGCGGTCAACGGCGCGCTGGTCTGCTACATGGGCGCGCACGCCCACCGTGTCGGGCTCCTGCACGCAGCACTCGACCAGACCGAAGCGGCCCGCCAGCGACTGGAGCAGGCTCTCGAAATCCACCGCCAGCTCGGCGCTCGCGCGTGGGAGGCCGAAACCTGGCGCGCACTCAGGAATTTTGGGAGTGACGAGACCCTCGAGGACAGCGATACCGCAAGGTTGCAACGTGTCGGCGACATGTGGCAGGCCAGCTATCGGGGACACACGGCGTTTCTTCGCGACACCAAGGGTCTGCATGACCTCGCCACGCTGCTCGCCCATCCGGGGACCGACGTTTCCGCCCTCACCCTCGCCGGCGGCGGGGCTTCCCATCTCGCACACACCGGAGCAACCGAACCGGTACTCGACCACACCGCGCTCCTCGCCTACCGGCGGCGCCTTGCTCAACTGGACGACGACCTTGCGATGGCTGATCAACACTCCGATCTAGCCCGCCACCAACGGGCCACCGATGAACGCGAACGGCTCCTCGCCGAGCTCCGTCACGCCACCCGACCAGGCGGGATGCCGCGCCGATTCGGCAACGCTGCGGCGGAACGCGCCCGGAAGGCGGTCACGGCCCGCATCCGCGACGCCATTCACCGCATCACCGATGCTCATCCCGAGCTCGGTGCTCACCTCGATCGCACTATCCGTACCGGCACCACCTGCCGGTACGAACCCACCTCAACCAGGCACTGACCGCTGTCCGGGCGCGATGAGGCCCAAGTACACTCGCCGGGTTGCCCACTGCCCGAAGAGAGTGTTTCTGCGTGCCCATCCGTTCTGATCTGCGGAACGTAGCGATCGTCGCCCACGTCGACCACGGCAAGACCACGCTGGTCGACGCGATGCTTTGGCAGTCAGGGGCGTTTCGCGTCGGTCAGGCTGTCCAGAAGCGGGTGCTGGACTCGATGGACCTGGAGCGGGAGAAGGGCATCACCATCCTCGCGAAGAACACCGCCGTCCGGCACCGGCTACCCGACGGCTCAGCTGTCACGATCAACATCATTGACACTCCGGGCCATGCCGACTTCGGCGGCGAGGTTGAGCGCGGTCTGGAGATGGTTGACGGCGTACTTCTCCTTGTGGACGCCTCTGAGGGACCTCTTCCGCAGACTCGCTTCGTGCTGCGTAAGGCTCTGGCTAAGAAACTGCCGATCATCGTCGTGGTCAACAAGGTCGATCGCGACAATGCCCGCATCACAGAAGTCGTGGAAGAGACCTACGACCTCTTCCTCGACTTGTTGGACGACGACAGTACGGACGGGCTCGATTTTCCGGTGGTGTACGCCTCCGCCAAGACTGGTCGTGCTTCACTGACCGCTCCGGGCAACGGCGAGATGCCCGACAGTGAAGACCTCGCCCCTTTGTTTGCCACGATCCTGCAGCATGTTCCGGCGCCCAGCTACGTCGAGGGCGCGACGCTGCAGGCGCACGTCACCAACCTCGACGCATCGCCATATCTCGGGCGGCTCGCGCTGTGCCGTGTCGTCGCCGGAACCTTGCGGCGTAATCAGAATGTCGCCTGGTGCCGCGCCGACGGCACGATCCGTACCGTCAGACTCTCTGAGCTGTTGATGACCAACGCCTTGGAGCGAGAGCCTGCGGAGTCCGCGGGCCCCGGCGACATCGTCGCTATCGCTGGTATCCCCGAGATCACCATCGGTGAAACTCTCAGCGATCCGGACGACCCAAAACCCCTGCCCTTGATCACCGTTGACGAGCCGTCGATCTCCATGACCATTGGCATCAACACCTCCCCACTCGCGGGCCGCGCAGGCAAAAACCTCACGGCACGGCTGCTGAAGGCGCGGCTGGACGCCGAGATTGTGGGGAATGTCTCCATCCGGGTCTTCCCGACGGAACGCCCGGATACCTGGGAGGTGCAGGGCCGCGGCGAACTGCAGCTGGCGATCTTGGTTGAGATGATGCGCCGGGAGTCCTTTGAGATCACCGTCGGGAAACCGCAGGTCGTGACACGCGACATCGACGGCAAGGTTCACGAACCCGTCGAGCGGCTGACCATCGACGTCCCAGAGGACTTCGTCGGCGTCGTCACCCAGCTGCTTGGACTGCGCCGCGGCAGGCTAGAGCAGATAGTCAATCACGGGACCGGCTGGGTCCGTATGGAGTACCTTGTTCCGGCCCGAGGGCTGATCGGTTTCCGTACCGAGTTCCTGACCGAAACTCGTGGCACCGGACTGATGCATCACGTTTTCGAGGCGTACGAGCCATGGGCCGGGGAGCTGCGCACCCGGTCCACAGGTTCACTGGTGGCGGACCGTTCGGGTCAAGTTACCTCGTATGCACTGTTCAACCTGCAGGAGCGCGGCACTATGTTCGTCGTTCCCGGCACCGACGTGTACGAGGGAATGATCATCGGCGAGAACGCCCGCGCCGAGGATATGGACGTCAACCCGACGAGGGAAAAGAAGCTCAGCAACGTGCGTGCCTCCACCGGAGAGGAGTTGGAACGGCTGGTACCGCCGCGGCTCATGAGCTTGGAGCAGGCGCTCGAGTTCTGCCGCGTCGACGAGTGTCTCGAGGTGACTCCGGAGGCGGTCCGCATGCGAAAGGTTGTGCTGCCGGCGGCCGCGCGAGCGCGTAGTCGAGCTCGCGCCAAACAGGCTTGATGGCAACCCAGTCGGCGAGGGCCGAGGCTGCCGTTCCCATTTCGTGATCTGCCACTGCGAGCTTCGACACAAGTCGGTCACGACCCGTCGCAAACCCGCAATGTGGCCAGCCGATCGGTGAGGATGTTCTCGTTGTCGCTCTGCAGCTTCGGCCCTTCCCCACCGTAGACACGACATAGCCCGTCGATTTGGAACTGAAGGTATAGGTCAGCCCGGGGGGAGGCGAACTCACGCCCCACCTCTCTTGCCCGCGGGGGGCGCGAGCAAGGAGGTGGGGCGTGAGGGGTCGTCTGTTGGTTAGGTCGTCGGGACTTCCTTGCGAGGCATCACTTCCTCTTCCTCGCTTGGGTCCGGCTTGGTGGTTTTGAGGTTTCCCGCATCGGTCGCCGTTTTCTCGTTCTCCCTGAGGAACGAGGTGTACACGTCGATGAGAACGCGCTTCTGCCGCTCGGTGATCGCCATGTCTGCGAGCACGGCCATCTCCACCGGTGTGCCAGGGTGATCATCCGGATCCAGGATTCCGGCACGGACGTACAAGGACTCGGCGGAGATACGCAAAGCCTTTGACAGCTGCAGCAACACTTCGGCCGACGGCTTGCGGAGTCCGCGCTCGATCTGACTCAGATACGGGTTGGAGATGCCTGTCTGCGCGGCGAGCTGACGCACCGACATCTGAGCCGTACGGCGCTGGCTGGCTATGAACTCACCAAGCGAACCAAGCTGCTCGCTAATCTTGGGACTCCGGAGTCGTATCATATTCACCATTGTGCTTGCAATTGCAAGCAAATGCAAGCTGACAGCTTGCAGTCATGTTGGTACACGCGACACTAGCGACCCAAGCCCACCGCTTGCGGCACCGAAGCAGTGATCAGCGTTCCATCAGGACGTCGATCAACTGTCTTGGACGGGAGCGGGCCATCGATGCTGGACCCTTGGTCGGCCAATCGGACCTGCACTGGCATGCCAGCAGACACCGTGAATCGCTCGCCACGAATGGCTAGCTCGGCGCTCTCGCCCTCGACGACGGTGAAGCCAATTTCGACGCTCGTCACATGCACCTTAATCCGAGTGCCACGGAGTGTGATCTGGAACGTCAGGCCCGCCCACGACTCAGGCAGCCGGGGGTCGAAGGTAACAATCCCGTTGTAGTCACGCATGCCGCCGAACCCGTAGGCCAGGATGTTCCAGACGCCGCCGGTGGAGGCCACATGTACGCCATCGGCAACATTTCCGTGCAGATCGGCCAGGTCGACAAATAGCGAATTGTAGAAGTAACGGAGCGCCAGCTCCCGGTATCCGACCTCGGCGGCGATGATCGACTGCACGATGGCGGACAGTGTGGAATCGCCTGTGGTGATCGGATCGTAGTACTCGAAGTTGTTGCGCTTCTGCTCCT